>CAITQY010000292.1 GCA_903894655.1 uncultured Gemmatimonadota bacterium | reverse complement strand
TCCGGCTCGGGTCGTCGCGAGGATCACCATTCGGCGACGTCGCATACGAGGAAGTGAGCAAGTGACGTGCCGAACCGTTCGGGACACGGATACGTGGGGATTCCCAGTGGTTTCCCTCTACACCCTCACGGTTTGGGCCGCCCGACGTTGCGGGCCTCCCACCATAGGTGAGGCGGGAACGCTACATCGGCCCGATGGCCGGTGAGGCTCTTCCTCAGCCGGCATACAGGTTGAGGTCGGTCCCCACCGCGTCGGCCATCGCGATCGTGGTCTCCCAATCCGGATGCCGGAGCGAGACGTACCCGTCGGACAGCAGGGTGCTCTTCCAATCCCGGCGCGGGGCGCCGATGGGGAGCAGATCCACCACACAGATCGCGTCGCCGAAGCGCTGGCGCAGCTGCTCGATCCCCTCGATACGCTGGATACGTCCCTGCCCGTGCGCCCGCTTGGTGATGCAGGCGGTGTTGTACTTCCGCTCGATCGGCTGCGTGAAGGTGCCATGCAGCTCCGCCTCGGCCCAGCCGTTGAAGAGATCCATGTCGCCGGCATAGTTCATGAGGTCGACGGTACGGGCTCCAGGCGGTCGGGCCGCCACTTCGCCGAACACCGCTTCGCCATCCGCCTTGCGATACCACTCCATGTGGGTGAAGCCGGTGTCGTAGCCGAGCACCTTGAGGACCTGCTCGCCCATGGCCCGGCCGCCCGCCAGCTTCGGGTCATCCACGTTGCGGTAGGTGAGCGTCTGCGGCGAAATCCACTCGTTGGTACGGGCAATGAGCGGCCGCGGGCGATAGAAGGCGATGTGGAAGTACTTGATCTCGCCGCCGGCGCAGACGGTGTCGTACGTGTACTCCTCACCGTCGATGAACTCCTCGACGTCGACCACCGCGATATGTCCGAGCTGGGCAATGGCCTTCTTTACGTCGGCGGCGTCATCGCACCGGAAGGTGTCCATCGAGCCAGCGCCGGCGACCGGTTTGATGATGAGCGGATAGCCCACCTGCTCGGCCGCCGCCCAGACTTCGGCCGGCGTGCTCGCGATCGCATGGTGCGGCACCCGCACGCCCCCTTCGGCGAGCGCCTGCTTCATGAGGTCCTTGTTACGGAAGCGCAGCGACTGTTGATAGGACTGCCCCGGCACCCCGAGGGCTTCGCGGATCTGCGCGGCGATTTCCACGCCTGGCTCCCACAGACAGCACACACGATCGACCGTGCGGGATCCGAGCCAGCGGCGGATCTGTACAATGGCCGCTTCCGGATGCGTGAACAGGTCGGGGGCCTGCAGGTAGTCGCTGAGATGACGTCGGGCGATGTCCGGGAGATCCTGCACCGGCGTATTGGAGACGCCCAGCACGGTGGCGCCCTGCTCGGACAGGCCACGTGTGAAGAGTGGCATTTCACCGGGGAACCCCGGGGTCAGCATCAACACGGTTTTGGACACAGGGCGACTCAGAAAAAGGGTGGACTCAGCCCAATCGGACGCGAACAGTGGAGACGATACGCTCGAGCGCGTGCTGCACCACCGCGGTGTCCGGGTGACGCACCATGATATAGCCTTCCCCCTCGTAACTTCCGGTGGGATGCTGTCCGGGATACGGCACGCGGGCGTCGCAGATGAGGGTACCGAACTGCTCCCGCACGGCGTCGAGTCCTTCGACGGTACGCACCTGGCCGGTGCCCTGCCCCCGGAGATAGGCGGTGCCGACGGCGTAGCGCCGTTCGGGCGGGTTGAATGTGCCGTTGATCATGAGATGAACCCACGCGGCCACGAAATCGATATCGTGCGCCCGGGAGATCATGGTCGTGATATTGGCACCGGGCGGACGCGCGGCGATCTCACTGATCGCGACAGTTCCATCGTCGCGCCGGAACCACTCGCCATGCGAGACACCGGTGCCCATGCCGAGCGCCCGCAACGCGTGGGACCCGACGGTGCGGATGTCGTCGAATTCAGGGGCGTCGATCTCGCGTGGCAGCAACACCGTCCACTGGATCCACAGGTTCTCGACGACGTCGAGCGGCGTGGGACCGTAGCGGGTAATCGAATGCCAGATCGCCTCGCCATTGACCGAGACGGTCTCCAGCGAGTACTCGGTGCCGCGCAGGAACTCTTCGGCGAGCATCGGGTTGGCGGCTGTTGCGCGATAGCTCGCGAGCATGGTGTCGAGCGACGCCACATCGCGAATGCGCTGCGTTGCGATCGCACCGGCGCCAGCGGGCGGCTTGAGCACGATGGGGAACCCGACCTCTGCGATGAAGGCCAGCGCATCGTCACGGGACGCGATTAGCCGATGGCGCGCCACCGGCACGCCGGCCGCGCGCAAGGCATCCTTCATGCGCGCCTTGTCGCGAAAGTTGTGGGCGGCTTCGCTGCTCAGTCCAGGAATACCAAGCCGTTCGCGCACCGTGGCAAGCGGCTGCTGCAGCTGCTCGTAGGCGCCGAAGCACCGTGCGATCGCGCCGTGCGAGGCGCCGAGGGCGTGCACGGCGTGTTCGAGCGAGGCCGCGTTCGTGACGTCGTCCACCTGCCAGTGCGCGGCCAGCTGCGCTGCGACGTTCGGCGCGAGCGCGGCGAGGGGTTGCTGCGCAATGACGCCCAGGCGCACGTGCGGCACCGTGAGCGCCGCCTCGATCATCTGCGTGGCCGGCGGCGAAAAGATGGGGCAGACGAAAATCACGAACATGTCGCAGCGCTATCGGGAGGGCATGAGGGCGGATACACGATCGCGGTGTTGCCCTGAGGACAACACCGCGACCCGTGCGTGTAGCGCGATCCGGCTTACTGGCAGACCCAGGCGCCGCCGCGGGTCGTGGCCGTAGCCTTCACACCGGTGGCCGAATCGGCGGCGGTGAAAGTGACGGTTTCGAGCGCTCCGTCTTCTTGATTCGGCGTGGTGCAGATGGCCACTTTCCGCACGGTGAACGTCCCCGTGCTGTCGGCATCGATCATCCCGAAATCCTGCGGCTTGGTGGACGCCGGCGCCCGCGTGGCAGTGAGCTTCATGCGGGCGGCGGCCGGCCAGTTCTTGCCCTTGAAGGTGATGCGGGCGCCCTGCGGCGACCGCTCGGCTTCGATGGACAGCTGGGGTTTCGCCTGACCCGTGATTGCGCTGGCCGCCGTTGCCGTGAACGATAGCGCGGCGAGAGCCAGCGCCGGGCCCATCATGCGGCGCATGAATGCCTGCATCGCACATCCTCCGTAGTAGGTGACGCCCCGGACAGATGCCGAGGCGTGACTGGCAAAATGGACAGCGCGGCGGGAGAACGCAAATTGCGCCGTGCCTACGTCGGCTACACCGTCGTACGCGGGATCACCGCTCCAGCTTGAATCCGGGATCGATGGCGGGGCGCTTCAGGGTGGTGGCGACGTACCAGCCGGTGAGGTACATCCACTGCGTCATGCGGGTGAGCTTCGGATAATCGATGGCCGAGGGCTTGTCGCGCGGCGTGTGGTAGTCGGGGTGCAGGTTGGTGGAGTACGCGACGGCCGGCACGTTGAGCCGTGCGTACGGCACGTGATCGCTGCGGAAGTACCACCCTTCCGGGTGCGTGGGCCGGTCCCAGATGGAGTCGAGCTTAAAGGCGCCGGTGAGCGTGTTCGCGCGCAACGCCATGTCGACCAGTTCGGTGGAATTGCGGTGTGGCGGCTGGATACCGAGCAAGCTGGCCGAATCGGGGTGGTTGCGACCGATCATGTCGCCGTTCAGCACGGCCACGATGTTCCGCATCGGCACTACGGGATGCGCGGCGTGATAGCGCGAGCCGAGCAGGCCACGCTCCTCGGCGCCGTGATACACGAAGAGCACCGAGCGCTTGCCGGGCTGCTTCACGAAGGCCCTGGCAATCGCGAGCAAGGCCACGCTGACGGTGCCATTGTCGTCGGCACCGGCCCACACGGAATCGCCATCGATGACGTAGCGCACGCCATCGTGGTCCTGGTGGGAGCTGTACATCACGTACTCGTCGCGGAGCTTGGGATCGGTTCCGCGAATGACGCCGATGATGTTGCTGGACGGCGTGGTGAAATGCTCGACGCGCACGTGCATCTCGGCGGTGGTGCCGGCCTTGAGCGCGGCGGCCATGGCCCCGCGCACGAGGAATGACGGCGTGGGGGCGGTGCGCGCGCTCTGCGGGCGAGCGGCCTGCGTGGTCTGCCCGGCAAAGCGCGGGGCGCCGCCGTCGACGTCATACGTGCCGCGCTCGCGCAGCACGCCGAGTCCGTCGAAGGCGACGTCGGTAGTGGAGTCGGCCACGAGGATGATGGCCACGGCACCGCGCCGCTGCACCCGCTGCGTGGCCGCGGTGATGGCCGCGTTGGCGTAGCGCACTTCGACCGAGTTGGTGGGAGTGCGAATCGACGCGGCCGGCGGCGCGGTGATCTGCAGGGCGGCGATTTTGCCGCGCACGTCGATGGTAGAATCGGTACCGGTGCCGAGCCACACGATCGGGGCGCTGACGTCGGCGTTGGCGGAGCCCAGCGGCACGAAGTCTTTCCAGACCACGAGCGCCTTCTCGCCGAGGGTGCCAGTGGTGGACACCGTGGAGACACGGGTGCGGACCATGTTGAACCACTGGAAGTAGCTACCGTCCTCACCCATCGGCTTCACACCGATTTGCCGCATCTGGTCGGCGATCCAAATGGAGGCGCGCATTTCATCGGGGGTACCCGCTTCACGACCGCGCATGCCGTCACCGGCCATCGCGTAGAGATCCCGTTCGAGATCAGTGCGCTTGATGGCGGCCATCGCCAGCGGCACACCCGCGGTGCCGGTGGTCTTGCCCTTGCTGTTGGCTTGCGCGGAGAGCGTGAGCGCGGGGGCCAGTGCGGCGGCGAGCGCCGCGAGCCGCACGAATCGGATTGAGCACATCAGGGTTCGGGCCGGTAGGAGCGAAGAGTGTGTGCGGCGATGTCCGCATCCAGAAAGTACACGGGCTTCAACTGGCCGCGCGCAAACATCGCGGCCTGATCACTATAGTGCGGCGAGGTGGAGTCGGCGCTCTGTCCATAGGCCAGCACCGAATAGGCGCGGGGGGCGCGCGCCCCGAACTCCACGGCGAGAATCCACCCGTCGCCCGAGTTGGCCGAGCGAGTGCCGTCGGGGAGTTGTTCGTAGCTGAGCACGCGGAAGCAGCCCAAGGCACCACTGCAGCCGCCGACTGGCTCGTTCACCGGCCCACGCCGCACGCGGTGCACGTCGCCCCACGCGACATCGACCGCCTGGTACCGCCGCTGCATCTCGTCGACCGCCCAGCTGAACGCGTCAACGGCTTTTGCCGGCTGACCAAGGCCTCGCGGGGTGGCGGTGAGTTTCTCCCACGACCATTTCTCGGCGTAGGCCGAATCGCGCGCGAGAGACTGGTAGCGGCGCCACCAGGTCTCGAAGAGCAAGCCCCCACGGCTCGCCGGCGCGACGGTGTTGTCCCACGTTTCGAGCACGACGAGGGCCTGCGCGACCGCCGGAGTGGGCGAGGATGTTTTGAGCGCGGCGATGAGATCGGGCTTCACGCGATCGGCGAGCAGCATGCGCATACTGTGCTTTCGCACGAGTACGTCTTCGAGCGACAGTTTGTCCTTGCCGCCGATGAGCTGCAGTGCGTGTTGGCTGCGCAGCCGCAGTTCACCGCGCTCGACGTTGTCGGGATACCGCGCGGTGTCGAGCAGGGCGTTGAGATTGGCGAAGTGCGGCGCGTCGTTTTCGTTGTGCACATAGCCGCCGCGCGGATTGAGCGTCTGCGGCAACGAGTCGAGCGCGATGAGTCGGGTCCAGACATCGGCCGATCCGCGCGCGGGAATCGGCATCGAGTCACCGCCCGACGGCGTGGGCAGGCGCGGGACGGTGCCCATCCAGATGGTGAGGATGTTGCCGGCCCGATCGGCGTAGGTGAGGTTGGAGGTAGCGCGGGCGCGGGTGGCCAGCGCCCCCTTCCATTCGGCGAGCGTGCGCGCGCGCATCATGGCGAGAAACTGCGACCCGGCGCGATACTCGCCCTCGGGGCCGGCGCGCACGATGTACAACTTATTTGCGGTGCGATACACCACGGGTCCAAGGGGCGTGTAGGCCACGCGCCGGGTTTCG
>CAITQY010000291.1 GCA_903894655.1 uncultured Gemmatimonadota bacterium | reverse complement strand
CTTGATGCCGGTCATGCCGGACACGTACACCAGATCGCCGTCACGCACGGCCACGGAATAGGCGGGCACGAGCGGGGCAATTCCCGGGGGGTTGATGACCTGACGCGTGCTCATGGGGGCCAGGGTGGCCGCTTGGGCGTGCAGGGCGGTCGGTAGGCCCAACACCACGGTCATCAAGCAGGCGAGGCGGCGGATCGGAGTTGACGTCATGGGACGATGGAAGAAGGGTGAAGACGCAGGATTACTGGCGCGCCGGGATGACGATGGGGGTAAACCACGTGGGACTGATGAAGCGGCTCTTCGGCGAGGCCGTTGCCACTTCCTGCTGGAATTTCTTGCGGTCGGCCAGCGCCGCTGCGGTCGGCTTGGGATCGCCGTAGGCGTCAGCGTGCGTCGGAATGACCACGGCTGGGTTGCCAAGTGCTTTCATGAGACGGCCCGTAAACTGAAACACTTCTAAGCGCTGGCTGTTGGAGCCGACCAGGGCGATGTCGGGGCGCAGCCCTACCATCTCGCGCTCGATGTAGTTCATGGAGCCCATGATGAGCACCTCGTGGCCGCCCATGCGCAGCAGATAGGCGAGGTTGCCGCCTTCCACATAATCCTTGCGGCGCAGCGGCGCCTTGAGGCCGCGTGGTGCATTGCCGGTGATGCCGCGCGTGTTGTTGTAGTAGTGCTTGTCGTCCAACGCGCTGTGAATGTTGGGGATGACCCGCAGCGAGAAATCGTCGAAGTCATAGTCTTCGCCGCCGATCACCGTGATCAGTTTGGCATCGGGCACGTCGTAGGCCCGCGCCAGGTTCGCCGCCGTTTCATGTCCGACGATGATCGCGCCGGTTTTGTTCGAGATGACGCCGGCATCGAGTGCATGATCGGGGTGACCGTGCGTGATCAGGATGTAATCGGCTTTCGTGACGTGCGCGTTGATGAGCGCGGTGTCGGGCAGATAGAGGTCGGTCTGCGCCGGTCCGTCGCTCTGCTTGCCTGGTGCCCACCGCGCGAATTGCGTGAGGAACGGGTCGACCAGTACCACTTTCGTGCCGTCGGTGATCTCCCAGCCGGCGTTGCCGAGGTAGGTGAGGCGGATCTCGCCCTTCTTGAGCGAGGCCGTGGCGGTCGGCGTTGCGCTTTGGGCCATCACGGGCCGGGCCATCATGGGATGGCTCAGGAGACCGGCGAGCAGGGCGGCAGCGTGCAGGGCGGAGCGAAGACGCACGGAATCTCCACAGGAGAACAGATACGAAACGAGACGTAAAATAGAGGCGCAGCAAAGCATACAGGTCGTTCGCGGGATCCGCGAGGCTGTCGGCGTCAGGCAGCCATCAGGTCGCCGTCAGTTCTTACACAGTACGCCGGTCGCATTGTCGACGGCGCTGCGCATGGCGGCGAACATGGTCGTGATCTCGGTGGCGTTGGCGCTGTCGCCGAGTCCACGATCGATCGCCGACGCGGAGATTGCGAGCGTTTCGGAGGCGAGTCGGCTGTCGGCGCAGTGCCGTGTTTTGCTGGCCTGCAGGAGCTGGCTGCGAGCCAGTTGCAACGTGGCGGCGGCCACGTAGGCCCGCGAGTCGGGGCGTGACTCGATGCTGTCGGCCAGTGTCAGCATGGCGATGGCCGCATGCTGTTGCGTGGCCAGTGAGTCACCGGCGGCGCGCAGCAGCAGCAGCCCTCGCGCAATACTGTAGGTGCGCAGTAATTCCGATTGCTCGCCGCGGCGTGGAGCACGGGCGAGCGTGGCGGCCGCACTATCGGGCTGATGGTCTTCGACGAAGAGATCGGCCAGCGTGAGGTACTGCGCGGTGAGCGATGAATCCCGACGGATGGCTTCGCGCGTGGCGCGCAACGCGTCGGTGCGCTTGCCGGCCTGGCGCGCGGCGCTGGCGGCCATCACGTAGAGCTCAGGGACATCGGGGAACGTGGTGAGACCGCGCGGCAGCGCGTGGAGCGTCTCCACGCCGAGCAACTGCAGGTACTGCACATAGACACGCGAATCGTTCGGGTGACGACGCACGGCCCGCACGCTGATCTCGAGGGCGCCGAGCGTGTCGCCGGTTTGGCGGAGTCCCTCGATGAAGCGGGCGGCATAGTTGGCGTCGGCGCGAAAGACGTCGTCCTCGTGTTCGAGAGAATCGCCGAGGATGGCCACGTCTTTCCAGTGTGACAGCGTCGCATGCGCGCGGAAGGCGAGACGTCGGAGCGTGGCGTTGGCACCGAGTCGTTGCTGCAGATCGGTGGCGTTGGCGAGGGCATCGGCGGGGCGCTGCACACGCAACAGCGCTTCCACCACCCGGATGCCTAACGCCAGACTGTCGGAGCGCATGGCGTACACGCGCCGCCACTGGGCACCGGCGTCGACGGGGCGATGCTCGGCCTCGAGGGCATCGGCGCGCATGACGGCGGCGAACAGATTGGTGCTGTCGATTGTGAGCACATCGTCGGCCACACGACGTACGGAGTCGGCCGCTGTGGTCCCATTCAGAAGGGCCGCCAGCAGACAGTCACGCGCAATGACGGCCTGCGGATAGCTGCGAATGGCGGCCTCTGCCTCGCGGGCGGCGGTGGCACGGTCTCCCTTGGCCATGGCATTCTCGCACCGTCGCAGGCCGGTGAATTGCCCCCGTGCACTGATGATCTCGCGGGCGAGGGCGTCACCGACCAACGCGGCGGTGGCCCCCTGAACCGTGGGCAACGGTTGCTGCATCCCCCAGCTGCGGAGCACGGCGAGGCGCGGCGTGAGCGTGATCATGCCGTCGCGCTGTGAGACCCGCGCGAGGAGCACTTCGTCGGCCCGTAATTGTTGCCCGAAGAAGCGGAGTTCCGCCTCACCGAGGGCGACCTGCGGCTTGTAGTTCAACTCGAGCAACAGATTGTCGAGGCGATATCCCTCGAGCACTTTCACTGCGCGTGGATCGGCGCGTTGCGTGAGCCGCGCGCGCGTGGCCTCGGCCACCTGTCGTGCAACGCGTGCGACGTTGGGCGTGCTGTCCAGGCGGAACGGGGCAATCAGCAGCGATTGCCGCACGAACTCCTGCGCCGATGCGCGTTGGGCGGCCGCGGCGAACAGAAGGAGGGCGAACGACGTGCATCGAACGACACGCCGAGGCACGAGCCAATCCATACGCCAACGCATACGACTCAGCGTGCGGCCGGCTTGGCGACGTGGCGCCATACCACGCGCGCCCCGGTGGCCGGATCGAGGCCTGCAACGAGTGCGCTCGACATGGTGGTGGTCTGCACCGTGACCTCGCGGCCGAGGTCGGTGTAATAGCGCGCGGTCACGAGATCGGTGACGGCGGCGACGTCGCGTTCGGCGCTGCGCACGACCAACGCGCCGGCGGCGGCGAGTGGAAGCTGCGTCCAGGTGCCGGTGTGATCGACGGTGCGGCGTGCGGTGCCATCGGTGTTGCGCGCGTAGGCCACGTCACCGCCGGTCACGAACGTACGGGCTTTCGTGGCGCGGGGAATGGCCCACGCCTCTAGGCCGCCGTTGGCCAGTGGTACGGGGACGACGGAGAACGGACGGCCAAGCTTGGTCCACGCTGGCGTGATCGCTCGCGTGACGTCATTCACGAGCTTCGCTTCCATGGCCACGCGCGTCGTGTCGATCGGGCCGGTGTAGCGCGGGCGTGCGCCATCGAGGCGCACGGTGCTGAACCGTCGTACTGCGCGAAAGGCTGGGTCGATGTCGTACACGCCACCGATGGGCACCCCGTCCGCGGTGCGCTCGCAGTAGATGATGCGCGGCGCGGCGGCGGCCGGCCCGAAGGTGCCGCCGGCGCGTAACCGGGCGATGGTGCCGACACACTGATACCAGAACGCGATGGTGCGGGCGCGGCTGTCGGACTCGGCGAACGCCTCGCGAAAGCCGGCTGGCAACGCGTCGGCGCTGGCGCTGCCCGCCGTGTCGGCGCCGGCGGGGAGGGCCCGTACGGGGGACGCCTGCTCGAGGGGTGCCGTGCGGGCGGAACCGGCGCAGGAGATGCTGACGAGACCGGCCGAGAGCTTTATCAGAAAATGGAATGAACGACGCATGGGTTCAGAAAGAGATGCAAGAACTCTGGCGGGATGTGCTTGGACCTCCGACAATAGAACGCGCCGACTGTCGGCGCGCTCGCCCGTCAGGAATTCCCCATGGCTGCCTCGTCGAATGACCGGATGGATCGTTGCCGCGCTCCTGGGCATAGCGTGCGTCGTGCTGGCCGTCCGGGTGCTCGCCGACCGGGCTCGCCGGAAGCAGCAGGGGCTGTTTGGCCCGTGGCCGATCAGGCGCATTCGACTGCACGAAGTCGACCCGGTGTTTACCGCGGGCGCGTTCGGTCCGACGGTGGCGACGGAGGTGGCGTTTATCGGGCGCGGTCCGATCATGGTACCCGGCGGCACCAGCGACGCTGAGGCGTGGATTCTCGCGGTGCTGGCGAAACGCGCGGACTGTCTCTTCGAGTTTGGTACCTGCACCGGGAAGACCGCCTACCTGTGGGGCCGAAACGCGCCAGATAATTCCGTGATTGCAACCCTCACTTTAGCGCCATCACAGCAACATGAATACGTCAAAGGGCCAAATGACACCGAAGAAGACACTCAGTTCGCGCTGAACGAGTCGGCCTTCGACGCGTTCCTGTATACCGGGACGCCGATCGCCGGCCGCGTGCAGCAGTTGTATGGCGACAGCAAGCAGTTCGACGAAACGCCCTTTCTGGACTGGGCCGATCTGGTGTTCGTGGATGGCTCCCACGCCCGGTCGTACGTGGAAAGTGACTCCGCCAAGGCCATGCGCATCGTGAAGCCTGGCGGGATCGTGCTGTGGCATGACTACGCGGGGCCCGGGCATGCTCCCGGGGTATTTGCGGCGCTGAACGCCCTGGCGAGTACGGTGCCACTCCGCCACGTGGACGGCACGACGTTCGCCATGTGGCGTCGGCCGGCGTAGAGGGCACCGACGTGGCTCGCGGGATGGATAGCAAACGGGGGAGCGGCATGAGCCGCTCCCCCGTTTGTCGTTGATGACAGCACCGATGTGGCTTACGGCGCGCCGCTGACGTTGGGGTTGGCACCGCGCTCTTCGAGGCTGATCGGCATACATGTGCTCCGACCCTGCAGCGTGGTGTTACGTCCGTCGGCCAGCCACCGCTTGAGGTCGAACAGGCGACGGCCTTCCAGCCAGAGCACGGCGCCACGTTCGCGCATGAGGTGTCCATACGCCGCATCGATCGTGGTCGCGGTGAGCGGCGTCAGCGCCGCGGCCGTGCGCCCCTGATTGATGAACAGCATCGCGTTGGTGAGGTCGTTGGCCCGGAGGGCCGCCTCGGCGCGGATGAGCAGCATTTCCGTGCCCTTCGCGAGCGCCACGGGATCACCCAGCGTGATGTACTTCTTCTGGCGGAAGAAGTTGGTGGCGCCATCCTGCCCCTTCGTGATGGTGGTCCCCGTCTTCACGGTGTCGTACAGGGCGCGCG
>CAITQY010000290.1 GCA_903894655.1 uncultured Gemmatimonadota bacterium | reverse complement strand
GCCCCCCGAGTGCTTGTCCCACGGCACGATGTACTGCTGCCAGCTGGCGGCAAAGAGCACACGCGGATTGGTGGGATCCATGACCACATCGATGATGCCCGTGCTGTCATTCACGAAGAGCACCTTCTTCCAGGTCGTGCCGCCGTCCATCGTGCGCCACAGGCCACGATCGGCCTGCGGCCCGTACCCGTGCCCCTGCGCGGCGGCGTACACGATATCCGCATTGGTCGGATGTATGAGCACGCGCCCAATGCGTCCGCTGTTCTCGAGCCCCATCCGGGCCCAGTGTTGCCCGGCGTCGGTCGACCGATAAATGCCGTCCCCGATCGACACGTTGCTGCGCAAAAACGTCTCGCCGGTGCCGAACCACACCACGTTCGGATCGCTCGGCGCTACGGCGATCGCGCTCACACTGGCCGCGCGCAGCGAGTCGGTGACCGGCGTCCAGCGAATCCCGCCGTTCGTGCTCTTGAACAGCCCGCCGCTGGCCGCGCCGGCATAATAGGTCTTGTACTCACCAGGCACGCCCGCCACCGCGATCACGCGATTGCCATCGGGGCCCACGAAGCGCCACGAGGGCACTTTGATGAAGGCCGTGTCGAGGCCGGGCGCGCGGGCGGCGGGTGATGCGGCGGTCGGGCGTTGGGCCGAAAGCAGACTGGCCGTGGCGGCCAGGAGGAGGCCTGCAAGTGCGAGACGCATGGACGGTGCGGCAGAAGTAGGACGGCAAGGATCCCGTCCAATGTGGCGAGCGACCGCGCTGGGCGCGAGCGGTCCGTGCGCGACCGCTCGCTACCGCGCGACCCGTCGAAACACCCGCGCGCCGGTCGTCGCGAACCGGCTGTCGTAGCTCCCCACCAACGAGTCGCCCGCCAGCCGTGCCGTGAGCACCGACACCGTATCCGCACTCGAGCCGGCGGCCAGCGTGACCAACCGGAGACTCTCGCCTCGCAGCGTGCCCAGCACGTAGCGACGCAAGGCGGTGACCTCTCGCCCGCTGACCGAGCTCACGGTCGGCCCCTCCACGTCCACCCAGAGATCCAGCTCGGCCGTGGCGCCGGCACTCGTGACGCCGCGCCAGCGCGCATCCAGCGGAAACCGTATGCGCTCGGTGACCGACACCTCCCGGCGCAGCATGTTGAGCACACTGCCAAAGACACCGAGTCCACCACGCACACTGCTGATCAGCCCCGTGCCGCCGAACGGGTCGTTCCCCGAGCGGTTGTAGTCGTAGAAGTTGGCATCGACCGCCACCACGCTCGCGGTTTGTACGAACCCCGGAAACCAGACGGATGGCAATCCCGGGGCGAAGTAGTTGCGCAGCCCCCCCGACAACGTGAACTGGGTCGAGTCGGCAAAGAGCGCCCACGCTCCGTAGGGCGTTTCGATGCGAATGACATACGTGCGCGCGTCGCGAACGGCGCTCCACCGCAGCTGCAGCGTATCGCGGCTGCGATCGAGCACCACCGGCAGTGGCGTCGCACCAGCGCCGACGGTCCATCCGGGCGGTGCCCCCGGCACCAGCGTTTCCCCCGTGACTTCGCGGGCATCGGCCGTACGGAGGCGCAGGCGGTAGCGGCGCCCAGGCTGCAGCGCGAGCAGCGAGCGCGGCACCACATAGCGGCCCGTGCCACGCGCGCGCACCAGCGTTTCGACCGCCCGCACCCCGACACTGTCGCCGTCGGCCAGCAGTCGCACGTCAGCGCCCGAAATCGGCGATCCACCGGCGGTGCGAATGGGATCGAGCACGTCGAACTTGAGGCCGTCGTTGATGTCCACGCGCCCGGTCAGCGACGATTCCACCAACACCACTTGCTCCGGCGCATCCGGATTCAACACGGCATGCACGACGATCGCGGCGGTGGGCGAGGCGACCTCCACCGGCGTCGACTCACAGGCCGCCAACAGGAGGGCCGAGAGGAGGCCGCCTATCCATCGCGCGCCGGTTACCATGAGACCGACACTCCGGCCGTGGGAATAAACGGAAACTGCGAGATCGCCGTACGGGTGGGCGGATTGTCGCTGTAGTCGAAGAAGTACGTGAACACATTGCGCGCGTTGTACGCGTTCACGATAGAGACATAGGGCGCCCATGTGCGCTTGCCCGGCTTCGTGCGCGTGACGCTGAGATCCAGTCGCTGAAAGAGCGGGAAGCGCGCGCCGTTGCGGGCACCACCGATGGGTTCACGCGGTACGTCGAGATTGCCGGTGCCGAAACTGTTCGTAATGGGATCGTAGCGTCGTCGTACCAACTGACCAACCACGTCGGTAAACGGTGTGCCCGAACCCAAGCCAACCCGCGCGCCGTAGCTCCAGGCGCCACCGCGACGATACGACGTGACCACGTTCAAATTGTGCCGGCGATCTTGCACAGGCGCAAATCGTCCGTCCGCTCCATCTCGCCAGTTCACGGCGAACGAATATGCAATCCATCCAGACAGCCGTTCACTCTCGAGTTGTCGCACCAACACGTCGGCGCCATATGATTGCCCCGTGGTCACGATGAACTCGTCGCCGATCACCTCGGGGTCATTGAACAGATTGGACGATGGCAGGTGGTTGTATCGCTTCACCCAGCCCTCGAGTCGTACAAAGCGCGTAGCGCCGAGCCACTGCTCCCCACCTACACTGCCCTGCCACGCGCGAGCCACCGGTGTGTTGCGATCGGCTGTGAGCCAGAAGTCGAAAATGCGCACGGGGGCCTGTTCGTTGCGAAGCGCGGGTGTCCACTGCGTGGTGCCACCGCCAGCGATGGTGAGCGCCAGATTGGGATTCGCAAACCACTTGAGCGACAGCCGAGGCGACAATCCAGACCACCCGGTGCCCGTGACCGTTTCCCCGCGCAGACCTACGCGCGCCACCACGCGGCGGCTACGGACGGTGTGATCCACGTACAGCGAGGCCGCCGATGGCCGTTGCCCAACGGCGAGTATGGGATCTGGCGATGCCGCGGCCGTGACATCATAGCGCGTGCGAAGCCCCGAAAATTCGTAGCCCACCAGTGTTTCGTGCGCACCGCGCCAGCGCGACGCTTCGCCCCACACCCGCGCGTCTCCCAACTGATTCGTAAAGCGCAGCGAACCGGAGCCGAGATCGAGCGTCGTGCCAAAGCCGGTCCAAGACACGCGTTGCATGACGCGCGTGGAGTCACCGCCCCACCGTGCACCGAGAGGCTGGGTGTACGCCACCCCCAGCAACGTGTTGCCCCAATCGAACAGCAGCTGGCCACCGCCGGCCTGCGTGGAGTCGCCGAACGACGCCAGCGACGCATCGAGCACGTCCTTGCCACCGTACAGCGTGACCGACAGCGCGCCACCGTTGCGCAACCGATGACGCACGTGGGCCTGCATATCGGTAAAGTAGTACGGCAGCTGGCGTTCGCTGAGCAGCGACACAAATCGATCGGCGTACGTGCGGCGCGCCGCCACATTCCAGCTCGTCGAACCGCGCACGGTGCCGCCCAACGAGAGCGTACTGGCCAACACCGACACCGACGCGGCGCCGTGCACACCGCTCCGCTCCTCGGTTTTCGGCACCACGCTCAACACACTCGAGAGCCGAGAGCCGTAGCGCGCCGGGAAGCCACCGGGCAGCAACTCAAACTCACCCACGGTTTCGTCGATGAACGTGCCGAAGAGCCCACCGAGGTGAAACGGATTGTAAATCGGGAAGCCATCGAGCAGCACCAGGTTCTGATCGCTCTCGCCGCCGCGCACATTGTAGCCAGCGGTGAAGTCGTTCGTAGCCACGACACCGGGGAGCAATTGCACCACCCGCAGCACATCGGGCTCGCCGATCACCGGTACGCGCTTGAGTGTTTCGCCGCGCACATTCACCACGCCCGGGCTGGCCGAGAGACGGAATTGGTCGCGCTCGGTGGCCGCCGCGGCCACCTTCACCGCTTGCAGCTGCGCCGTGGATGGCGCCAGCGAGACGGTGATCGTGGTGGTATCTCCAACGCGTACAGTGACGGACACCGTATCCGTGCGGTACCCGAG
>CAITQY010000289.1 GCA_903894655.1 uncultured Gemmatimonadota bacterium | reverse complement strand
GTCGGCGGCGGCGGCGGTGCTCATCTGCTGCCACAACGCGGGATCCGTGAGGAGTCGTACGCCGGCGGCCGCCATGGCCTCCACGTCACCGACCTCGCACAGGAATCCGGTTTCGCCGTCGATGACGACTTCGGGGAGACCACCGGCCCGAGCGCCGATGACGGGCACGCCGGACGCGAGCGCTTCGAGGGCGCTGAGCCCGAACGATTCCTGATCGCTGGTGAGCAGAAATAGATCGGCACCGGCCAGCAGCGGCGCGATCGCATCGATCTTGCCGAGGAACAACACGTGCTCGGCGACGCCGAGATCGCGCGCTTCCGCTTCGGCTTCGACACGCTCCGGGCCATCACCGATCATCACCAGCACCGCGGGGACCGCCTTGTTCACGCCGGCGAACACCCGGACGACATCGCGCACGCGCTTCACCGGCCGGAAGTTCGAAATGTGCATCAGGACCTTTCGCCCGGTGGTCACGTCGGCGGGAATCGGGAACTGGTGACGACGGCGATCGTACAGTTCCGGATTGATGAAATTCGGAATCACTTCGACGTCGCAGCCCACGCAGCCGAAGGCGCGATAGGTCTCGTCGCGCAGATACTCGGACACGGCGGTCACGCTGTCCGACTTTTCAATGGAGAAGCGCGTGATCGTGTAGAACGAGCGATCCTGCCCGACGATGGTGATGTCAGTGCCGTGCAGCGTGGTCACGACACGCACATCGGTCTTCCCCTCGCGCAGCATCTCGCGCGCAATCCAGGCACTGGTCGCATGCGGAATGGCGTAATGGCAATGCAGGATGTCGAGCTGATGATCGCGCACGACTTCGTGCATCCGCACCGCGAGCGCTAAATCGTACGGCGGATACTCGAACAGCGGATAGCGTCCAACGTCCACCTCATGAAACCAGACCCGCGGCAGGAAACTCGGCAGACGGAACGGTTGCTGATAGGTGATGAAGTGCACTTCGTGGCCACGCGCGGCGAGGGCGATGCCGAGTTCAGTGGCCACGGCGCCCGATCCCCCGTACGTCGGATAGCAGGTGATCCCGATCTTCATGCGGTCCTCGTCTGCATCGCGTGATCCGCGACGGATTCCTCGTGATCCCACCATGCACGTGCCTGATCGAGCGCGTCGGGCGCGCCGGGGTCGATGCGCGTGACCTGCGGCTCCGGCAGTTGATGTCGGAACCAGGTGCGCTGCCGCTTCGCGTACTGTCGCGTTTCGATGATGACCCGTTCGATAGCGGCATCCAGCGCGCGTGCGCCGCCCGCGCCCTCGAGCGCGTCGCGCACGACGCGATAGCCACTCGCGGACCACGCCGGCGCATCGTGGGCGATCGACTGCCGCAACCGTTCGACTTCCTGGACAAATCCGTCAGCGATCATCTGATGCACGCGGTGAGCAATCCGTTCGGCCAGCACCGGCCCCGGATCCACTACAAGATACCGTACCGATGCCGACGTCGAGACGTCGGGCCCGAAGCCTGTATGGAGCGCCTCGCTGAGTCGCGTGCCGGCGAGCAGAGCCGTTTCGACCGCCCGCAGCAACTGCGTGCGTCCCAGATGGGCACGGGGCGGATCAAGCCGACGGCACCAACGCGTGAGTTCGTCGAGCGGGCACTCGGCGAGCCAGACGGCCAACGCATGGCGCCGGTCGGGATCGAGTGCCGGTACGGCGTCCAGGGGCGACACCAGCGCCTTCACGTAAAGCCCGGTCCCGCCGACGATCAGGGGAGGCGTTCCGGCCGTCTCGGCCTCGTCGCACCAGTGCACGGCATCGGCCGCCCAGCGATGCGCCGAGTAGCGGTCGGTGGGTGGAACGACGTCCACCCCGTAGTGCGGAACCGCCTGACGGTCGGCGAGCGAGGGCTTCGCGGTCCCGATGTCGAAACCGTGATACACCTGCCGTGAGTCTGCGCTCACGATGGCCAGGCCGCGTGTTCGTGCGAGATGCATGGCGAGGGCCGACTTCCCGGCGGCCGTAGGGCCCACGATGATGCGACGTACCCTAGTCGACGGCGGCATGGGATTGCCGGAGCGCACGACGGTCATGTGCGACCGAAACGTCGGTCGAGTTCGTCCCACGACAAACGGACAATGGTGGAGCGACCGTGCACATCGTGCGCCGGCAACTTGGTGTTGGCCAGCGCGATGTAGAGCGCGCGCATCTCGCCCGGTGACATGACGTCGCCGGCTTTGATGGCGGCCTTGCACGCGAAGGTGGCAGCGAGCCGCTCATGTCGCTTGGCCTCGCCGGCGTTACGATCACCGGTGAGCGCCGCCAACGTTTCACGCAGACACCGTTCGGCATCGAAGCGCGGATGTGGCATGGGCACGGCGTTCACGAGCAGCGAATGTCCGCCGAATCCTTCCATCTCAAAGCCGAGCTTTTCGAAGGCTGCGCGATGCGCGTCGAAGGCGTCGGCCTCCTCGGGTCCGAGGTGCAGCGTCATCGGAAAGAGCAATCGCTGCGACGGCGCCTCGCCGCGTTCGAGCACGCCGAGGAACTCCTCGTAAAGCACGCGCTCATGGGCCGAATGCTGATCAATGAGGATCACACCGTCCTCATGCTCAAACATGAGATACATGCGACGCAGCTGCAGCAGCGGGGGCACCGCGATGGGCGCGTCGTATCCGGGCGACGGGTCGGCCGCGACGGACTCGGCGTGCCCGGTGGCGTCGGGGTGCCTGGGCGCGTCGGGCGTGGCGAACAGTCCTTCGGCGACGGGCGTGGCTCGCAGGGCCGCG
>CAITQY010000288.1 GCA_903894655.1 uncultured Gemmatimonadota bacterium | reverse complement strand
GGGGTACTTTGGATGCAATGGCTCTTCAAGATCCCTCCGCCGGTTCGCCGGCCGCGACTCATCCGCCGGGACGTCGGCAGCGTCGCCCGTGGGTGCGGCTGCTGGTCGCCCTGACCAGCAGCACGGCCCTGGTGGGCACCGCCGCGCTGGTGGCGGCGGCGGCGATCGTGCCGCCGATCGGGGCCCGTCGCGCGGCCCGCGAGGCCGCCCAGCAGGAGGTCGCCGCGCAGCTGAGTGCCGACGAGCGCGTGGTGGCGCGGGCCTTCGCGTCGCAGCGGCGCTGGACCGACATGTGGCGCGAATCGTTCGGGGTGGTGGTCGCGACCGACCGTCGCCTGCTGTATGTCGGCGCGCCACCCACGCCGTTGCTGCGGCCGCGCGAAGACGGGCCCACCGAACTGCTGGTGGAGAGCTACCCGTACGACGCCGCCTTCACCCTCGAGCCGCGCACGCTGTTCGGCGGATACATGCGTGGTCTCGTGCTGCGCACGCCGGCGGCCCAGGTGGACTTCATCGTGGACGACGGCTCGTGGGCAACGGCGTTGATGGTCTCGAAGGCCAGTGCCGCCGCCAGAAAGTCCGTGACCCGCGACGAAGAGGAGTTGAGCGCCACCACCCGCGCCCCGTCCGCGCCGGCGGCCCTCTACGTGCCGTACATCGTGCAGCGTGGCGAAACGCTGACCGGGCTCGCGCGCCGTTTCCGCACTTCGCCCGACGTCCTGCAACAGCTCAACCAGCTGACGACCGACACGATCAAAGTGGGGCAGCGCCTGCGGGTGCCGAAGGTGGACGTGGATACGGTGCCGTAAGGGTCGCTTTCGCCTCTGCGTGCTCTGCACCTCTGCGTGCTCCGCGTGATCTGTTCAACGACCTTGGGGCACCACACGAACGGAACCGATCACGCCGAGCACGCAGAGGCGCAGAGACCGCAGAGGGGTAAAGCCAAACGTGGCCAGCATCCGGGTGCTCCGGACACTGGCCACGTTCACCCACATCGCACCGAAGCGTCGATTACTGCCCGAGCACGATCGCAAACACCAGCGGCGCCACGATGCTTGCGTCGCTCTCGATGATGTACTTCGGCGTGTCGATGCCGAGCTTGCCCCACGTGATCTTCTCGTTGGGCACGGCGCCGGAGTAGCCACCGTACGACGTGGTCGAATCACTGATCTGACAGAAGTAGCCCCAGAGCGGCACTTCCGTGCGCTGCAGATCCTGATGCAGCATGGGCACGACGCAGATCGGGAAGTCGCCCGCGATGCCGCCACCGATCTGGAAGAATCCCAGCGACGCGCTCTTGGTGACTTCGGTGTAGTGATCGGCCAGATACATCATGTACTGAATGCCGCCCTTCACCGTATGCACGTTCTTGATGTTACCGTCGATCACGTGCGACGCGAAGATGTTGCCCGTGGTCGAATCTTCCCACCCCGGCACGATGATCGGCAGGTTCTTCTGCGCCGCCGCCAGCATCCACGAGTTCTTCGGATCGATCTGATAGAACTCCTCGAGCTTGCCGCTCAGCAGGATCCGGTACATGAACTCGTGCGGGAAGTAGCTCTCGCCGGCCTGATCGGCCGCGGTCCACTCGGCGAGGATCGCCTTCTCGATGCGACGGATCGCTTCCGCTTCCGGAATACAGGTGTCCGTCACGCGGTTGAAGTGCTTCTCGAGCAGCGCCTGTTCGTCCTGCGGCGTGAGGTCGCGGTAGTTCGGCACGCGCGCGTAGTGATCGTGCGCGACGAGGTTGTAGATGTCCTCCTCGAGGTTCGCGCCCGTGCAGGTGATCGCGTGGACCTTGTCCTGCCGGATCATCTCGGCCAGCGAGAGCCCGAGCTCCGCGGTGCTCATCGCGCCGGCCAGCGTGATCATCATCTTGTTGCCGGCTTCGAGATGGCGCACATAGCCATCGGCGGCGTCGATCAGCGCGGCCGCGTTGAAGTGGCGGTAGTGATGACGGAGAAACGCCGTAACGGGCGCGGACGTGGACTGGGCCATGGGATGAACGACTCTGTTCGGAATGGGACAGCGACGACGGCGCGCCGAGGCGCGGCCAATGGGGCGTCGCCAACCGGTGGCCGGACGACGCCGGTGAGAATCTAATCGGCCCGGGTCGTGTCGCGGTCACGGTCGCGGTCACGGTTGCGGTCACGATACGTACGTGCCTCCGACCGCTCCATCCCACGGAGCCCGAGCCACGCTGCCCCAATCGCGAAGGCCACGGCGACCGCGCCCGCGCCTGACGTGCCCGCACCGGCGGCCATGACCACGCACAGCAGCGCGGCGATGCGCATGCCGGCCCCTTCGTCGCGGACGCGCGGCAGCGCCGCGGCCGCCGCCGACGCCGCCAACGCCGCCCCCCATCCCCGACCATCGACGTCGAGCGCCCCAACCGAGAGACCGTGTGGTGTCACGCGCACCGGCGCGCGCTCGTCGAGGAGCGCGAGACCAAGCCGGACCGGAACCAGTGGCCCCGTGGCCGGCTCACCCTGCACCAGCCCCTCGTAAGCGATGGCGCCGAATGACGGCACGGAGCGTTCGCGTGCATCGCGCGATGGCGACTCCAGCGACATCGGCGCACACGCCGCCAGGAGGCGCCGCTGCGCGTCGGGAATACTGGCCCCGAGCCGACGCAGCACGCGCGCGGCATCCTCGAACCGCTCGGCCTGCAGCAACGGCAGCCACTGCGACAGCAGCACCTCGAGGGGTGACGCCCCATCGGTGACCCGCGCTGGGGCCCCGCCATTGGTGAGCGCGACGACAATCGCCGTGAGCACCCCGCGCGCGGCGTGCGCCTCCTCCGGGGTGCAGGCACCGGCCATCGAGCCGCCCGCACTGAATGCACGAAGCAACACGCGTCCCTCGCGGACAGCGTCGGTTACCGGGAGCATGGCGAAACGAGCACCGAGCCGTGCCATCGCGCGTTCGGCGACCGTCGCGACGATGGGTCCGTTCCACTCACCACGCACATCGGGGTCGGGGGCGACATCGCCCACCACGGCGCCGAAGGCCTCGAACACCTCGTAGTCGCCGGTCGTGAAAAGGGCGCGCTCCTCCACCCCATGGCTCAGGGTGCTGCGCGAGGTGCTGCGGGTGTGGTCGGCCGCGATCGAGCGCAGTGAGGTCCGCGCGACGTCCACGGCGGGATGATCGGGAAACAGCTGCAGCAGCTGCTGCAGCCGTCGTTCGGCCTCACGGCGATGCCCCTGCTGTGCCAGCACGATGACCTGCTGCATCAGCAACACCGGATGCGTTTCCCGTTGCTCGATGGCCGCCGCGATCGCGCTGCGGGCGCCCGACAGATCACCGCTGGCGAGTCGCGCCAGCGACTGCATGAAGCAGAGGGCAGCCGACCACGGCTGGCGCTCTAGTGCCTCGGTGGCCACCCGCTCCGCGTCCCCCGGCAAGCCGAGTACCGTCAAGGCGCCGCTACGGAGATACCACCCCTCCTCGGTACGCTGGGCGCGCTCCCAGACGCCATCGAGCGTCGCCAGCGACTCGGCCGCCAGCCCGCGCAGCAGGGCACCACGGGCCGTCTCCAGTCCGACATTCAGCGCCACCGGCGCCACCGTGGTGCGCTCCACCAGCAGATCGGTGGTGCCAATGACATCGAGGAGAGCGAGCCCGCTCCGCCCGAGTGGCGACGACGGCGCGGTGGGTCCGCGCGATCCCGTCGGGGCCACCGGAACGACCGCGGTCGATGGCGCGACCGGGCTCACGGGGCCTAGTGGTGCGGTCCCTGGCGAGACGGCCGGGCTGATCGACGGCGACGGCAGCAGGCGCGCAGCCGCGCCAATGCCGGGAATGTCCGGGGGCATATTGACAAAGTATCGGCTGCATCGCCACCGATGTTCACGAACCCGCCGCGTTCGCTTAGACCAAGGCTCCGATCAGAGCGGCCTCGTGATCCATGCGACTGTATCCGCCGATCTCCTCGAACCACCGATAGGCGCCCCCGTCGCGATCGAGGGCAATCTGTCGACGGGTCGTGTGGTACTCATACAGACGAAGCTCTCCCACATCAGCCGGTCCATGGACGAAGCCAATGAACCAGAAGGAGGCGGTGGCGTCGATGGCGGCGGCCCCGAAGACCAGCGCGAGGGCGCGCTGCAACGGGTACCAGTCCGGCGGTCGATAGGCGGGGAAGATG
>CAITQY010000287.1 GCA_903894655.1 uncultured Gemmatimonadota bacterium | reverse complement strand
GCGATTCCCGCCAGCGTGAGCAGCGAGACCGCCACGAGCAGCAATCCAAGGACGGCGTTCGCCAGCGCTCCGGCGGCCTTCGGATCGTTCCGGACGAGCATGCGGCTGTACACCGGCACGAACGACGCGGAGAGGGTCCCCTCACCCAGCAAATTCCGCACGGCGTTCGGAATCTTGAACGCCGCGTTGTACGCGTCGGACGCCGCGCCCGATCCGAAGTAGTACGCGAAGGCCGTATTGCGGAGGAGCCCGACGACGCGACTGATCAGAATTCCCGCACCAACGACGAACGCGGAGCGTCCGCCCCCGGCGTCTCTCATGAGTCGGCGCGCGTTCCGTGCACGAGCGATTGCGCGTGCGATACGGACGCGTCTCGAAGGCGGAGCAAGAGCCCGACGCCGAACCGCGCGAGATACGGCAGCAGATTGAGTACACGCTCCGGGGACTTCCCGAGAGGTCTCAACGAGGCCCGCACAAACGCCAGCTCGCGCATGGCGTCGACTGCGTTGCGCTTCACGCCGCCAAGCACGCGATGCTCAAACTTATCGATCCGGTGGATGAGGTCTCGCGACAGCCCGGCGATCACCTCGTGGCTGACAGGCGCACCCGCGCCGTCTACACTGTCTCGCAACGTACGCAGTTGCGCATCGATCGCCACCCGGAGCCGTTCAAGCGTGTCGCTGGTCCCGTCGTCGAGGAGACGCTGCGCCACCTGCTGTTCGGCGGCGTGCGGATCACGGAGAATTGCTTCACTCAGGCCCAACCGATCGAGTGCGCGATACGCGTCACCGTCGAGCACTTCGCCGGCCCACCGAGGCGACACGACCGGCGCCGGTGCGCCAAGCGCCGAGGCGATCGGCGATACCTGTGCGAAATAGGCCAGTTCACCAGGCCCGGCCAGATACGTCAGCGTGGGCAGGAGTGATCGTTCCAACACGGGGCGCAGCAGCACGTTCGCTCCCAACGTACCGGGCTCCGCCTCACGAGCGACCGCTGCCGCCTCCGCGACGGGCACCCGCACCCGCACCCGCTGCACACCGTCCCCGTCCGAAACGAGGCGCGTATGAAACACCAAGGACAGGCCGTCGATCACATCGACCTGCGGCGCGTAACCGGCCGCCACGATCGCCTGCGTGCGGGCGGATAGCGCCTGAGAGACAGACGAGGCCGCCGTGAGCGCATGGCGAAGGAATCGATCCGACGCCGCCCGGAACGCCGGATGCGCGGCATCGAGCACCGCGATGCCGAGCGGCTCGAGCAATGCCCGCAGGAGTTGCACGTATGCGGCTCCGACGGTCGCGTGTGGCACGTACGCGGCATCGACCGCAGCGAGCACGCTGGCCTGCGCCGCGGATCCACACGCGGCCGTGAGGGCGGCTCTGGCCGCGGTGAGATCGCCGAGCGGCACGTCGGCCATCGCCACCCCTTCGGTCGGTTGCCCGAGCAGCGACAGCGTCTGGAGGCCACGCGCCGTGGCCACGTGGGTGACGGCGGCCTCCATCCAGTCGGCGTCGTCACTGGCAGCCCAGAAAACAGGCGCCACCGGCATATCGATCGCCGCGGACATTTCGTCCGCGAGGGACAGCGCGCTGAGCGCCTTGCTCCAAGTGTAGGCCGGACCACCGAACAGTCCGGGCTGTTGCCCCGTGGTCACGACGACGCCACGGGCCGCCGCCTGCGCCAGACGGTCGGCAGCGGCACCGGTCGCCGCGAGGGCCGGGGCAAGCGCCGTGAGCCAGTCGAAGCCGTCGAGTGAGGCACGGACCTGCAGCGCCTGCGCACGCCAGGCCGCGGGCGACGTGGGCCGATGGGCATACCACTCCGCGCCGACGTCACCGCGCTGCACCGCCTGCGACAGCGCGCTGCCGCCCAGCTGGGCCGTCCGTACGATCACGCCGTCTACCGACATCGGAATTGGTTCACGGACAGTCACGCCCTCTGTTCACTTGTGGTACGGTTCGCCTCGAATGATGGTGCCCGCTCGGTACAATTGCTCCGAGAGCACCAGCCGCGCTACCTCATGTGGCAACGTCCATGGCGCTAACGACAATCGGCGGGCCGCCCGACCACGGACGGCCTCACCGAGGCCATGCGCCCCGCCAATGACCAACGCGACGCTTCGTGCGTGCTCCCGCTGATCCTGGAGCCAGCCGGCAAAGCGGGTGGAGTCCATCGACTCCCCGCCTGGGTCGCATGCGACGATCTGCGCATCGGCCGGAATTCTCTCGGACAGCCGCTCAGCCTCGCGCTCCATGACGAGCGTCGGCGTCAGTCCACGTCCCGATTCCTCTTTCACCTCGATCACGTCGAGCGGCCAGTAGCGCGCGGCGCGTGTTTCATAGTCCCGAATGGCATCGGCCAGCCCCGCATGGCGGGGCCGGCCGATTACCAGCAGCGAGATCCGCATGGATCCGGATTCAGCGCCGCATCAACCATCACGCGTAGATGCCGCGCAGGCGGTGCACGGTGGCCACTCGGCTGATCGACAGCATATACGCCGCCGTTCGCATGTTCACGCGATGCTGCTTCGACAGCGAGAGCACATCCTGAAAACTGCGGGTCATGATGCCACCCAAACGCTCGTTCACGTCAGCCTCAGACCAGAAGTATCCCATGCGATCCTGCACCCACTCGAAGTACGACACGGTGACACCACCCGCGTTGGCGAGGATATCAGGAATCACGAAGATCCCCTTTTCGTCGAGGATCGGATCGGCGGCGGCGGTCGTCGGGCCGTTGGCGCCCTCGCAGATCACCTTGGCGCGGATACGAGCGGCGTTCTTTGTCGTAATGACGTTCTCGAGCGCCGCCGGTACCAGCACATCCACGTCGAGGGTGAGCAACGTATCCGCGTCGATCTCCTCCGCCCCCGTGAACCCCTCCAGCGAGCGGTGCTTTTCCACGTGCGCGATGGCGGCGGCGACATCGATGCCCTTCGCGTTGTAGAACGAGCCAGCACGATCGCCGATGCCCACGATCTTACAGCCCTCGGCGGCCATGAGCCTCGCGGCCGTCGAGCCGACGTTACCGAAGCCCTGCACCGCAACGGTCGCGCCCTTCATCGCCAGACCGAGGTGATTGAGCGCTTCACGCGTCACGAGCATGCAACCACGACCCGTCGCTTCCTTGCGCCCCTGGGAGCCGCCCATTTCGATCGGCTTGCCGGTCACCACCGCGTTCTCGGTGCGACCGACGTGCATCGAGTACGTATCCATCACCCACGCCATCACACGTTCGTTCGTATTCACGTCGGGCGCCGGGACGTCGGTATCCGGTCCGAGCAGCGAAATGATGCCCTTCGTGTACCGGCGCGTGACACGCTCGAGTTCGCCAACGCTCATCGTGAGCGGATCACAGATCACGCCACCCTTCGCCCCGCCGAACGGCAGATTCACCACCGCGCACTTCCATGTCATCCACGCGGCGAGGGCCTTCACTTCCTCGAGGGTGACCTTCATGTCAAAGCGGATACCGCCCTTCGCCGGCCCACGCGACGTGTTGTACAGCACGCGATAGCCAGTGAACACTTCCACATCCCCGTTGTCGAGCTGCACGGGTACCGAAACGATCAGCTGCTTTTCAGGATTGCGAAGAATCTTGTAGATGCCGGGCTCGAGATCGAGCAGCTCGGCGGCGCGGTCGAAGCGAGACATCATCGCTTCGAACGGATTCTCTTCGTTGAGGAACCTGTC
>CAITQY010000286.1 GCA_903894655.1 uncultured Gemmatimonadota bacterium | reverse complement strand
ATGGCGATCGGCGATCGCAAGGCGCCGGTCGGGCAGGCCACGTACAAAACGTCGCCGTTCGCGTCGCAGCATCCGTGGGATCACGTGGACGGCACGCCGTACGGCACGCGTGGCGGCCTGGTGCTGTTGCACACGTTCCCCGCCGATGGTGAATACGAATTCCGGTTGAACGTCGGCGGTGGCGTCGGTCGCCCGGTGGAAGATCTCGACATTTCTATCGACGGTGAGCGTGTAGCACTGCTGCGCTACGATCGCGGCATCGCGCGCAACGGCGAATCCGCCGACGCGCCGTTGGGCGCCGACTTCATTCGCAGTGAGCCGCTCAAGGTGAAGGCGGGACAGCACAAGGTCTCCGTCGCCTTTGCCAAGTCGGCCGAAGGACCGTACGAAGATCTGATCAAGCCGCATGAATGGTCGCGTGCTTCGAGCGGCACCGGTGCGGCCGGTACCACCGAGCCGCCGCCACTGATGGAAGTGTTCGTGGCTGGTCCGTACCGTGTGACGGGCGTGTCCGACTCCCCCAGCCGCAAGCGCATCTTCAGTTGCGCGCCCACGGCGGCCGCCCTGCAGCGTGCCTGCGCCGAACAGATCTTCACGCGCCTCGGCACGCGCGCCTACCGTCGTCCGCTCACCGCGAACGACAAGGCAAGCCTGATGAAGTTCTACGATCAGGGCGCGAAGAACGGCGGTGACAACGCCTTCGAAGAAGGCGTGCGGCTCGGCTTGCAGGCCCTGCTGGCCAGTCCGTACTTCGTGTTCCGCTTCGAGAAGGAGCCCACGACCACCGCCGCCGGCACCGACTACAAGATCGACGACCTCGAGCTTGCCACGCGGTTGTCCTTCTTCTTGTGGAGCACGATCCCCGACGATCGCCTGCTGGCCGCGGCGCGCACGAAGACGCTGCACACGCCGGTGGTGTTCCAAGCGCAGGTGAAGCGGATGCTCGCCGATCCGCGCGCCGATGCACTCGCCACGCGCTTCGCGGCGCAGTGGCTGCGCCTGCAGGATCTCGAGAAGGTGCACCCCGACGCGTTCCTCTTCCCCGACTTCGATCTCAAGCTCGCACAAAGCATGCAGCGCGAGACGGAACTGTTCTTCGAGGACGTGGTGCGCAACGATCGTAGCGTGCTCACGATGTTCACGGCCGATTCGACCTTCGTGAACGAGCGGCTGGCGAAGCACTACGGCATTCCGAACGTGACCGGTGAGGGCTTCCGCAAGGTGGCCTATGCCGACGATCAGCGTCGTGGCGTGCTCGGTCACGGCAGTGTGCTGGTGCAGACGTCGCTCGGCAATCGCACGTCGCCGGTGCTGCGCGGCAAGTGGGTGATGGAAGTGCTACTGGGCACGCCGCCGCCGCCGCCGCCACCGAATATCCCCGACCTCGAACAGACCGTCGGCTCCAAAGAAGGCAAGCAGCTGACCACGCGCGAACGCATGGAAATGCACCGGGCTAATCCGACCTGCCGCTCGTGCCACAACTTCATGGATCCGATCGGTCTCGCGCTCGACAACTTCGACGTGACCGGCAAGCTGCGCTATCGCGAGAACGGCGCGCTGCTGGATACGCGCGGTCAATTGTACGATGGCACCGCGCTTACCACGCCGAGCGATCTGAGCACCGCGCTGCTGAAGCGGCCGACGCCGCTGATGCGGAACTTCACCGAAAATCTGATGGCGTACGCGTTGGGCCGTCGCGTCGAGGACTACGACCAGACGACGGTGCGCACGATTACGCGCGACGCCGAGCGCAACAAGTACAAGTTCTCCTCGTTCGTGATGGGTGTAGTGAACAGCAAGGCCTTCCATAGCAAGCGCGCCGAGCCGGTCTCGGCTGATGCGTCTCATAACTGATCCGACTTCCACGGAGATAGACCCATGTCGTTCATGACGCAGAAAGCCCTCCCCCGCCGCACCTTCCTCCGCAACATGAGTGCCGTTATTGCACTCCCGTATCTCGATGCGATGGAACCGGCCGGACGTTTCCTGGCCAAGGTCGGCGGTGCCGGTGCGCCGCTCACCGGTCACAAGCGCCTCGTCACCATCGAATCGGTGCACGGTGCCGCCGGCTCGAACACCTGGGGCGCCTCGAAGTATCTGTGGGCGCCGAAGGGTGTCGGTCGCGACTTCACGCTCAATCCGGAAGGCGCGCTCGCGCCGATGGAAGCGTGGAAGCACAAGATGTCGATCATCAGCAACACCGACGTGCGCATGGCCGAAGCGTTCGACGCGCCGGAAATCGGCGGCGATCACTTCCGCTCCAGCGCGGTGTTCCTCACGCAATCGCACCCCAAGCAGACACAGGGCTCCGACCTGTACGTGGGCACGTCGTTCGACCAGATCGTGGCGCGCAAGATCGGACAGGACACGCCGATCCCGTCGATGCAGCTGTGCATCGAGAATCTCGATCAGGCCGGCGGCTGCTACTACAACTACGCCTGCGCCTACACCGACACGATCAGCTGGGCGTCGCCCACTGAACCGCTGCCGATGATCCGCAACCCCCGCGCAGCCTTCGATCTGCTGTTCGGCGCTGGATCGAGCAATGCCGACCGCTCGGCCCGTCGCAAGGACAACGGCAGCATTCTCGACTGGGTCGTGGGTGAGATGTCGTCGCTCAAGCGCGAACTCGGCGCGACCGATCGTCGTCGCGTGGACCAGTATCTCGAGAACGTGCGCGAACTCGAGCGTCGCATCCAGAAGGTCGAAGCGAAGAATGCGAGCGGCGACGAGCGGCTGTTGCCGGAAGCACCGGCCGGCGTGCCCGATTCGTTCGAAGAGCACATGAAGCTGATGTTCGACATCCAGGTGCTGGCGTTCCAGTCGGACATGACCCGCGTGTTCTCGTTCAAGACCGGTCGTGACGCCTCCAGCCGCACCTTCCCGGAGTCGGGCACGAACAAGGGCTTCCACCCGGCCTCACACCACGGTGGACGCGAGTCGGCGATTCTCGAGTTCAATCAGATCAACCGCTACCACATGTCGATGCTGCCGTATTTCCTGCAGCGCCTCGAAGAGACGAAGGAAGGCGATGGCACGATGCTCGACAACACGACGATCATGTACGGCTCGCCGATGGCCGACGGCAACATTCACAACCACCGCCGCTGCCCGCTGCTACTCATGGGCGGCGATGCGAATCTGGTTCCGGGGGGCACGCACCTCCGCGCGCCCGATGGCACGCCGATGGCCGATGTGATGCTGTCGCTGCTGCACAAGTACAACATCGACGTCCCGAGCTTTGGTGACAGTCTGTCGCCGTTCGCGCTGTACGCCTGAGACGACTCATGATTGATCGAAACGGAGTCCGGATCGGAGTGGCCGCTGCGCTCGTGCTGTTGTCGGGCGCGCTGGCTCCGGTCGCGGCACAGGATGCAAAAGCCGTGGTGCGGGTGGCCACGGCGAAGATCGAGACGCCGCCGCCCGCCCGCGTGGCGCCTGCCGTGGCCGAAGCCGCCATGCAGGGCGACATGGCGAAGGTGCGTGCGTTGCTCGCCCAGCAGAGCGATGTGAACGTGGCGCAGGGCGACGGCATGACGGCGTTGCACTGGGCGGCCGATCGCGGCGACGTGGCGATGACGGCGCTGCTGCTGCGTTCTGGCGCGAAGCTCACCGGCACCACGAAGAATGGCGGCTACACGCCGTTGCATGTCGCGGCTCGCGCCGGGCATGGCGCGGTAGTGCAGGCGCTGCTGGTGGCTGGTGCCGATGTGAAGACGCTCACGTCCACGGGAGCGACGGCGATGCACCTGGCCGCCTCGGCCGGTGATGCGGCGTCGGTGAAGGCGTTGCTGGCGAAGAAGGCAGATCCCAACGCGCGCGAGTCGGCGTGGGGACAGACGCCGCTGATGTTCGCGGCGGCCGAGAACCGTGGCGATGCGGCGCGGGCGCTGTTGGCGGGCGGCGCCGATGCGTCGATCCGCACCAAGATGGTCGATCTCACCGAAGAGCTGGCGCGTCAGCAGGCGGCGGCGAAGAAGCGGAACGAGGTGCTCTTCTCGTATCTCCCGCAGAAGACGCGCGACTCGATCATCGATGCGTCCGCCAAGGCGGCCGACAAGTTGATGGCCGACGCAGCGGCGGCGCGCAGTCGTGCGGTTGCGACGGCCGGTATGGCGGCCCCCGCAGCACCGGCTCCTGCCGCCGCACCGGCTCCACCGGCTCCCGCGGCTCCCGCGGCTCCCGCGGCTCCCGCGGCTCCCGCGGCTCCCGCGGCTCCCGCGGCTCCTGCGGTCGCGGCGCTTGCGGCCACTCCGGCGCCGTCGGCCGCTCCGGCGCCGAAGGCCGATCCCGCCTTGCGCGGCTACAAGATTGGTGTCGCGGCCCCGCCGACCACCGATCTCACGGCCGCGCAAATCCAGCAGGCGATCGAAGCGGGTCGCGCGCTCTTCTCGAGTGGTCCGGTGGCCAAGACCACGGAGTCGTCTGAGCTGTTCGAAGGGCAGGTGGCCGGCTACGAGGCGACGGTGGGCAGCATGGGCGGCATGACGGCGCTGCATCATGCGGCGCGTCAGGGCAACATAGATGCGGCGATCGCCATTCTCGATGGTGGCGCGAAGATCGATGACGTCACCACCAGCGACAGCACCACCGCACTGCTCATGGCGGCGATCAACGGTCACTACGATCTGGCGATGGTGCTCGTGAAGCGCGGCGCGAGTGTGAAGGTCGGCAGCATTGCCGGTCTCACCCCACTGTACGCCGCGCTGAACACCATGTGGGCGCCGCGCTCGCGCTACCCGCAGCCGCAGGCTGTGCAGACGCAAAAGGTCACGCACCTCGAGCTGATGGACGCGATGCTGACCGCTGGGGCGGATCCCAATGTCCGTCTCAAGAAGAACCTCTGGTTCTTCGCCTTCAACAACTGCGGCAACGCCAACTGCGGCCTCGAGGCGCTCGATGGCACCACGCCGTTCTGGCGCGCGGCCTACGCGGTTGACGTCGACGCGATGAAGATGCTGAAGGACCGTGGAGCCATCGACACGCTGCCGTCGGTGCGTCCGGTGGCGGCCAATCGCGCGAATCGCGCGCGGATCGCGGGCGGTGCCGGTGGCGCGGGTGGTCCGGGTGAACTGCCTGGGGCGTTTGTGGTCCCCGCTGACATCGACTCCGCGTCGAAGGCCGTACCGCCCGGCATCGGTGTCTATCCGATTCATGCCGTGGCCGGTGTCGGCTACGGCAACGGCTTCGCTGGCAACTCCCATCGGCATGCCGCCGACGGGTGGATGCCGGCTATGAAGTACGTGGTCGAAGTGCTGCATGCCGATGTGAACCAGCGCGACGTGAACGGCTACACGCCGTTGCATCATGCGGCCGCGCGCGGCGACAACGACATGATCAAGTATCTCGTGAGCAAGGGCGCCGATCCGAAGGCCGTGGCCCGCAATGGCATGACCACGGTGGATATGGCGAACGGTCCCGTGCAGCGACTGCGTCCGTTCCCCGAGACGATCCAACTGCTCGAGAAGCTGGGCGCCAAGAATAGCCACCGCTGCGTGGCCTGCTGATTCTGGCAGTCCGTCCAACAAAACAACGCGGCGCCGTCATTCGTGACGGCGCCGCGTTGTTTTGTTGAGCTGCTGTTCTTTAGGGCTTCTTCTCGCCGGCCAGCAGCAACCCCATGTGATCCTGCGCTTGCTGCAGTGCCCCTTCACCGTCGCCCCAGCCGATGCGGCCATCGGCGTTGTTGTCGGCGCCCGCGATGAGCTGATCGCAGATCGAGACCAGCTGCGAGACGAGCGCCGCCGCCGCGGCGGCCGTGGTGGCCGCCTGAATCTGCTTGGCGAGCGCGATCGCCTGATCACCACGCGCCATCGCGCTGCGGGCGGCCGTGGCGACGTGCGTCGCGTGCGCTTTGACGTTCGCCGACGCCGTCGGTTCCTTGGCGGCCAGCTCCACATGCTGCGCCATACCACCGGCGGCGCGCTTCATCCCGAAGCCCTTGCCAGGCCCGCTGGGCGCCTGCGTGGGGTCGATGGCATGGATCACGTGGCCAGCGTGCGTCTGCATGGTCTGCAAGTTGTCCGGCGTCCGCGCCGCGAAGGCGGCGTGCTGTGCGGCAATCTTCGCTTCGACGAGCGCCATCGGCAGGAAGCCCGACTTGTCGGGCGTGTCCATGAAGCTCGACACGACGTGGCCCAGATGCGTGCCCACGAGTCCGGGCGGGAGCGACGACGCGGCCACGGCTCCGGGGGCCAGGGGGGCCGCCGCGACCATGCCCGGTAGCGGCGCGCCGGTGACAACCGACAGGATGCTGTCGAATTGTGCCCGCAGTGTCGCATTGCTGCTGACCATGAAGCGGCGCTTCGAGAACACCGAGTCCGCCATTCCCTTCTTGGCCAGTGCCTCGGTAATCATCTCACGCTTCTTCTGCTGCAGTTCCAGCTGCGCCTCCTTCGTCTTGTTCTTCTGCTGGGCCGCTTTATTGTCGCTCGAATCGTGAATAGCCGAGACGATCAGGTGCGCGTCCACCAGCGCGCGCACTTCGGCGAGGGTGAGCGTGGGGGCGGCCGCCGGTGATGCTGTGCTCTGTGCAGCAAGGGGCGCGGCGGCCATGAGGGCAGCCGTGCAGGTCAGCGCCAGAACGGCGCGCGGGCGGACAGGGAGGGCCATGGTGTCCGAGAGGTGAGAGGCAATTGGCGACGCGTCGATCACGCGCCCTGCGACACTATACGCATTCGACGCGCTCTCCGCTCTGGCGAAGACGCGTTTTCGGCGGCATCGTCCCGCATCCGCTTGT
>CAITQY010000285.1 GCA_903894655.1 uncultured Gemmatimonadota bacterium | reverse complement strand
GGGTGGCTCGTCGGCCGGCGCGTCGATTCTGGGCGACTATCTCGTGCGCGGTGCGCCGTCCAACGACAATCGCCTGTTCAATCATCCGCAGTATCTGAAGGGCTTCTCATATCTGCGCGGCGTCGCCATCGACCAGCATGTGGTCGCCCGCGACCGACTGCCCGACCTGCACGACTCTCTCACGTCCCGTCGCCCCGACCTGCTCGGCATTTCGGAAGACGAAGGTACGGTGTGGGTGGTGCGCGGTGACAGCGCCGAGATCATCGGGCGGAACAAGGCGTTCGTGTACAACGGCCGCGACGTGAATGACGCGGGCAGGCCGTTCCTCACGCTGCACCCCGGTGACCGCTACAATCTGGCCACCCGTCGCGTAGCGTCGCGCGCGATCGACGCCACGCCGCTCACGCAGAAGTTCGTGGATAACGTATTCGCCTCGTACGGCGAATCGGCCAGCGGCGGGGCCGCCGTGCTGGTGGCGCAGGATGGCAAGGTGCTGGTGAACCGCGCGTACGGCATCGGCGTACAGGGCCGCTTTACACCGGAAACCGGTGCGCCACACTTTGCGCTCGCTGGATTGTCGGCGGTGTTGAACGCCGCGCTCGCCCCTGACAGCACGGGTCGCCTCACGGCGGCCTCGGTGCGTCGCGTCACGGCGATGGGCGGCATGCAGCGTCTTGCCTACGACAGCACGACAAAATTGTGGACCGGCAACGTAGACGATCTGTATCGGTTTGATCAGGCGCGGTTGGCACAGGGCACGGAGCCGAAGGGCTTTGGGCTCGATGCGCAGCGCGGCGACGTCATGCAGATCGTGTTCGGCGGCAGCGACGGACGACGCTCGGCGTGGGTGCGCGCTCCTGGCCGCAAAACGACGATCATCATTCTCACGAACGACGATCGTTTCGACGCGAAGTCGGCGGCCGATCGCATCGCCGACCGGTTGCTCGCGCGATGAATCGTCGCGCGATGAATCGTCGTACGATGAATCGTCGTACGATGAGGCGTACTGCGACGATCGCCGCGTGCGTGTTCACGCTGTTTGCCAGCGCGTCCCTCGAGGCACAACCCGCGCGCACGGCGTTCGAGGTGCCCGCGTGGGCGTTTCCGACGTCACCGGCGCCGAGTCCTGCCCCAAAGCCCGACAGCGTGGTGCTGCATCGCGTGCCGAACTCCGCGCGGAGTTACACCATGCGGCAGGTCGGGAACGGGTTCGACATCCCTGACTGGTTTCCGGCATTGCATCCGCCCATGCCATCATCGGTGCAGTATGGTGTCGCCCCGAATGCCCGGGCCTGCGGCTACTGCCATCTGCCCGACGGACAAGGGCGCCCCGAGAATGGCACGCTGGCGGGGTTGCCGGCCGATTACACCATCCGGCAGGTGGCGGCGTTCAAGAACGGCACGCGATTATCGGCGAACCCGGTGCTGAGCACGAACAGCATGCACACGCTGGCGAAGTGGGTGGCCGACTCCGACGTCGTGTCGGCGGCGCGCTACTTCGAGAAGCTCGCGCTCACCCGTCGCAATCGCGTGGTGGAAGTGACGCAGGTCCCGAAGACCCGCATCGAGGTCATGCTGTATGCGTACGGCGACGCGGGCACCGAACCGATTGACGGCCGCCTGATCGAGGTGCCCGAAACGTTCGCGCGCCATGAGCTGCGCGATCCGGGCGTTCCGTATATCACGTACGTCCCGGTTGGCAGCATCGCCCGCGGACGCCGCCTCGCCACCCGCGGCCCCGCCGGTCCGGCCACATCGTGCATGGCGTGCCACGGGGCGGACCTGCTGGGGAAAGACGCGGTGCCGCCCATCGCCGGGCGCGCACCGTCGAATATTTTGCGCCAGCTGATCAACTTCCGCACGGGAGCCCGACACGACTCGGCCAGCGCCACGATGGCGCCCGTCGTGGAGAAGCTGACGGTTCGCGACATGGTCGCGCTGGCGGCGTATGTCGGGTCGCGCGCGCCGAAACGCTGACGCGCGGTCGCTACTTCTTCTCGATCGCGTCCCGTACGTCGAGCAGGATTTCGAAGTACAGCTGTTCACGACGATAGGCGAAGTCGAGCGATGCCATGGCGGCGGGATCGGCCGTGTCCTTGGCGCGATCGAACGCTTCGCGGTACATCTCTTCGAGATTATTCAGGATC
>CAITQY010000284.1 GCA_903894655.1 uncultured Gemmatimonadota bacterium | reverse complement strand
GCAGGATCGTGCCGAGGGGACGCTCGACGCGGCGGCGCTCGAGCCGTACACGTTCGGTAGCACGTGGCCCTTGGTGGTGTTTCTGAATGGCCGCTATGCGCCGGCGCTGTCGTCGCTCGGCACGCTGCCCGACGGCGTGCGCGTGATGACGCTCGCCGCCGCGGCCGAACAGGAGCCTGAGCTGCTGGCGCGCCACCTCGGCGTGGCGGCACCGGCCGATCGTGACGGCTTCACCGCGCTCAACGCCGCGTTTGCCGGCGAGGGCGTGCTGATCCATGTGGCGAAGGAAATGGTCATCGACGTGCCGGTGCACATTCTGCACGTGACCGACGCCAACGGCGCCGGCGTGATGAGTCATCCGCGTCATGTGCTGGTGGCGGAGCGTCATGCCAAGGCCTCGGTGATCGAGAGCTACGTGTCGCTGGCCGACGTGTCGTACTTCACCAACGCCGTGGTCGAGGTGTCGGTGAGCGACGGCGCGACGCTGCAGCTGCTGCGCATTCAGCGCGAGTCCCCCACGGCCTTTCATGTGGGCACGGTGGAAGCGCGTCAGGGTCGCGACAGCCACTTCATGGCCTTCACCTTCCAGACCGGGGCGGCGCTCTCGCGCAGCAACGTGTTCACGGTGCTGGCCGGTGAAGGGTGCGGTACCACGCTGAACGGCCTGTACATGCTGGGCAACGCACAGCACGGCGATCACCAGACGCGCGTGGAGCACGTGGCCCCGCACTGCTTCAGCCGCGAGGCCTACAAGGGCCTGCTCGATGATGCGTCGCACGGCGTGTTCAACGGCAAGGTGTACGTGCACCCCGAAGCGCAGAAGACCGACGGCAAGCAGACCAACAACACGCTGCTGCTGTCGAAGGAGGCGCAGATCGACACGAAGCCGCAGCTGGAGATTTTTGCGGATGACGTGAAGTGCACGCACGGCGCCACGGTGGGGCGCATCGACGAGACGTCGCTGTTCTACCTGAAGAGCCGCGGTGTGGGCCAGTTGCTGGCGCGCCAGCTGCTCATGTACGCTTTTGCCGCCGACGTGCTGGAGACGATCGAGAACGAGGCGGTGAAGGAAGCGCTGGAGCAGTTGACGATGGTGCGGTTTACTGGTGAGACCCACCACTGAGTCTTCGTGAGCTTGGAGTTGTGAGTTGAAGTTCGGAGTGGTGAGTACTCACGACCCGGAACTTGAACTCACAACCCGGAACTCACCGACATTCTTCGGGCATCATGTCAGACTTACAAGAGCTTTATCAGTCCGTCATCCTTGACCACAACCGCAAGCCGCGGAACTTCGGCCCGCTCGATGGCGCCAACCGCGCGGCGGACGGCAAGAATCCGTTGTGCGGTGACGAAGTCCATGTGGCGTTGCACGTAGATGGTGACCTAATCACCGACGTGAAGTTCACGGGCCATGGCTGCGCGATTTCGAAAGCGTCGGCGTCGCTCATGACGGCGGCGGTGAAGGGGAAGACGCGCGAGGAGGCGGAGGCGCTGTTCACGCGCTTTCACGCGCTGGTACTGGGGCAGGACGCTGGCGCCGGCAAGGATCTTGGCCAGCTCGTGGTCTTCTCCGGCGTGTCGCGCTTTCCGGTACGCGTGAAGTGCGCGTCGCTGGCGTGGCACACGCTCAAGGCCGCGCTCGACGACGGTCCGATCGAGGCGGTGCCGTCGGTGAGCACGGAAGCATGAGCCCCGCGCACGGGTTTATGCGGGCGGCGGCTCTGCGTGACGTCGAGGCCGGACTGCCGCTGGGCGTCGTGATGACGGACGGGCGGCGGGTGTGCCTGGTGCGCGACGGCGACGAGGTGCATGCCGTGGACGATCGCTGTCCGCATCGGGACTTCGCGATCTCGGGCGGTGATCTGGTCGAGCCGTGCGTGCTCGAGTGTCCGTGGCATGGCGCACGCTTCGATGTACGGACCGGTGCGGTGCTCTCCGGTCCATCCACCGATGATCTGGGGACGTATCCCGTCCAGGTCGCGGATGGCGATGTCTTTGTCGGGCCGCGCCGTACGTAGCACGTCGGCGGCCCGTTCGTATTCGAGAGGTTCTATGTCGCTCATGTCTCTGGCGCCCCGCGCTGATTTTCCGTTGCTCGCTGCCAACCCGGCGCTGCACTATCTCGACTCGGCGGCCACGTCGCAGAAGCCGGCCGCCATGCTCGATGCGCTGCGCCACTTCTACGAAACGGCGAACGCCAACCCGCACCGTGGCGCGTACGCGCTGTCGGCGCTCGCCACCGATGCGTACCACGATGCCCGCGCCACCATCGCGCGATTCGTGGGCGTGGCCGACGCCGACTGCCTGATCTTCACGCGTGGCACCACCGAATCGATGAATCTCGTGGCGTCGAGCTGGGGAGACGCGCACGTCGGACCGGGCGACGAGATCGTGGTGTCGGCCCTCGAGCACCATGCGAACTTCGTGCCGTGGCAGCAGCTCGCGCTGCGCACCGGGGCCACGCTCCGCATCATCGAGCTGACCCCCACGCAGACGATCGATCTCGACATGCTGCGCGACGTGGTCGGCGCCCACACCAAGATCGTGGCGATCACCCATGTGTCGAATGCGGTGGGTTCGATCACCCCGTTGCACGACGTGGTGCGCATCGTGCGCTCGCGCTCGGCGGCGGTGATCGTGGTGGATGGCGCGCAGGCCGTGCCACACCTGCCCGTCAATTTCGATGCGCTGGACATCGACTTCTACGCGTTCAGCGGCCACAAGCTGCTGGGCCCGATGGGCATCGGCGTGCTGGTGGGGCGTCGGAAACTGCTGGAGGCTATGCCGCCGTACCAGTTCGGCGGCGACATGATCGAGTGGGTG
>CAITQY010000283.1 GCA_903894655.1 uncultured Gemmatimonadota bacterium | reverse complement strand
GGATGTACATCCCCTGGGTCACGTTCATTCTCACCGGCTTTAGCAACGCGGTGAATCTCACCGATGGCCTCGATGGACTGGCCGCCGGATTGATGGCGATCGCCGTCCTCACGCTGGGCCTGTTCGCCTATGTGGCCGGTCGCGTGGACACGAGCGCATACTTGCAAATCTTCTACCTGCGCGGGGCTGGCGAGCTCACCGTGTTCTGCGCGGCGGTCGTCGGCGCGTGCATCGGGTTCCTGTGGTACAACGCGCATCCGGCGCAGGTGTTCATGGGCGACACTGGTTCGCTGGCGCTGGGCGGAGCGCTCGGCTCCATCGCCATTCTGCTCAAGAGCGAGTTTCTGCTGCTGATCGTCGGCGCGGTGTTCGTGGCGGAGACCGTGTCGGTCATCCTGCAGCGCAGCGTGTTCAAGTACCGCAAGAAGCGATTCGGTTTGGAATACGCGCAACAGCATCGCGTGTTTAAACGCGCGCCGCTGCATCACCATTTCGAACTGTCCGGCTGGCCGGAAACGCAGGTCGTCATCCGCTTCTGGATCATCGGGATCTTGTGCGCGATTCTCGCGCTCAGCACGCTCAAATTGCGGTGACGGAGCGAAGCCATGGGTAACGCACGGTCATCGCAGGAGCTCGCCTCGATCGTCGCGCGGCGACTCGCCGAACGCCAGGGAGAGTTTGCCGTGGTCGGGCTGGCCCGGAGCGGGATCGCCGCGGCGCGACTGCTGCGCGCGGCCGGCTGCTCGGTATACGCCTCCGATGCCTCCGCGTCACGGGCCGTTCGCGATGCCGGTGCCATGCTCGAGCGCGAGGGCGTCAGTGTCGACGTCGGCGTGCACAACGTGCAGCGCATCGCACACTGCTCGGTGCTGGTGGTCAGTCCCGGGATCCCGCCCACGGCGCCGCCGATCCGCGCGGCGCTCAGTGCCGGCGTGCCCGTCGTGAGCGAAGTCGAGGTGGCGTTGCGATTGCAACCGGCCCTGCGCTACATCGCGACCACCGGGACCAACGGCAAGACGACCACCACGGCGCTGATTGGCCATCTGCTCCGCGCGCTGGGACACGACGCGGCAGACGTTGGCAACATCGGCACGCCGGTCTCCGAGCTGGCGCTGATGAAGGCCCCGCCGGCCTGGGCGTCGCTCGAGCTGTCGTCGTTTCAATTACATGACACGCCCGGCATCATGCCCGACGTCGGGGTGCTCACCACGCTCAGCCCCGATCATCTGGATCGCTACGGCCGTGTGGCCGACTACTACGCCGACAAGCAACGCCTCTTCGCGAATGCCGTGGCGTCGTCGCAGTGGGTAACTACGGCCGACAGCGCCGAGGTCGATGCTCTGGTAGCTGGTATTCCCGGGCAATGGCATCGCTTCTCCGTGCAGCGCACCGACGTGGACGGGTATTACCACCGCGGCTCCCGCATGCTGCACCTGTTCGGCGAGCCGCTGGTGGCGCGCGACAGCTTCGCCCTCGCCGGCGATCACAATGTCGCCAACGCGCTGGCCGCGTTGCTGGCTGTCATGGCGGCCGATCCGCTGCACCGCCTTCCATCGGCTCGTGCTCAGTTGGCCACGGCGATCGGCACCTTCCGCGCGCTGCCGCATCGACTCGAGCCGGTGGTCGATCGCCATCGCATACTCTGGCTCAACGATTCGAAGGCTACCAACATCGACTCCACCAAGGTGGCATTGGCCAGCATGTCCCGTCCCACCATCGTGCTGCTGGGCGGACGCCATAAGGGCGAATCGTACGCCGCGCTGGTGCCCGAATTGCTGCGTACCGCGAAGGCCGTGCTCGCGTACGGGGAGGCGGGGGCGCTGATCACGGGTGATCTGGAAGCCCCGTTGCACGGACGCGTTTCGGTCGAACATTGTGCGTCGGACAGCTTCGAACAGGTGATGACGCGCGCGCGCGCCCTCGCCGTGGCCGGAGACGTCGTCCTGTTGTCTCCGGCCTGCTCCAGCTACGACATGTTCAACAATTATGAAGAGCGCGGTCGTGAGTTCACGCGACTCGCGGGCGTGATCGCATGACTGGCGTGATGCGCGGAACCATGACGGGCACGCGTGTACGCTGGCGCATGTCGCTCGAGGCGCGGGCCCTGCTGCTCGTCACCGCCGTGTTGGTGGCGTTCGGGCTGGCCGTACTGTACAGCGCCAGCGCGTTGCAGGCGATTTCGGCGAACAGCCCCGGGCATTTCTTCGTGCTGCGGCAATTCACCGGCGTGATCGTGGGCGTCGTGATCTTTGCGATCTGCGCGAAGATCGACGCCGAGATCTGGCGCAAATGGGCGTGGCCAATCATGGGCCTCAGTGTACTGCTGATGCTGATCGTGATCCTGCCCGGCATGGAATCGATCTCGAGAAAGGTGTACGGGTCGCGGCGCTATCTCTTCAATGGCTCGCTTCAACCGTCGGAGCTGGCCAAGTTCGCGGTGCTCGTATGGACCCCAATGTTGCTGGTGAAGAAGGGCGCGGCCGTGAAGCAGTTGGGCAAGGGACTCATGCCCTTCGCCGTCGTGATTGGGGTGCTCAGCGTGCTGGCGATTCTCGAGCCCGATATTTCCGTGGCGATGATGTTTTGTCTCATCATGGCCGTGCTGCTCTTCGTGGGCGGCGCGCGCGTGTCGCACTTCCTACTCTTCGGCGCCGTCGGCTTGCTGCTCATCGGCTTTCAGGCCTCGCAAAGTTCCTACGTCCGAAGGCGCGTGGAGAGCTTTCTCTCCAAGGAGCAGGAGTCGACCACGCGGTCGGCCACGGCCGATCAACAGTATCAATCGTTCGTGGCGGTCGGGTCGGGCGGTATTGTCGGCGTGGGTTTCAGTCAGGGCAATCAGCAGCGCGGCTGGCTGCCCCTCGCCTACAACGACTTCATCGGCTCGATCGTGGGCGAGGAGTTCGGCTTCCTCGGACTCGGTGGCCTCACCCTGGCCTTCGCGCTGTACGGCTGGCTCGGATTCCGTATCGCGAGACGCGCGCGAAGTCCGTTCACCGCGCTGCTCGCGATCGGGATCGCGTTCGTCACCGTGTTCACCGCGTTCATTCACCTCGGTGTCGTGATCGGCCTGCTACCGAACACGGGTCTCACGCTGCCTTTCGTGTCGTACGGGCGCTCCAATCTCGTGCTGACGCTGGCCATGACGGGCATTTTGGTGAACATCGGCAGCGATCGCGAGCGTGTGTACGGCGCCGGCGCGACCGATCCGCTGGTCTCGATGGCATGACGCCGTCTCGCCGTACGCGCGTCTTCTTCGCCGGGGGCGGCACCGGTGGACACTTGTATCCCGGACTGGCCATCGCGCGGGCGTTGGTGAAGCAGGCGCCACACATCGAGCCCCACTTCATCGGGGCGCGTCGTGGCATCGAACGCGATGTGTTGCCGACCACCGAGTTCGCGTTCACGCTGCTCGATCTGCATCCGCTGTACCGCCAGGCCCCATGGAAGAACTGGCGCACGGTCGTCGGTGCCGTGGGGGCGTGGCGCGAGATCTCCGCACTCGCGGCGCCCGATGCCCCGCGCGCGGTGATCGGCACCGGTGGCTACGCGGCGGGCGTCGCGCTGGCCTGGGGACGTGCACACGGGGTCCCCACCATGCTGCATGAACCGGATTCGCATCCCGGGCTGACCACGCGCACGTTCGCCAAAGGCGCGCAAACGCTCTTTCTGGGTTTCCCCGAAGCGGCGAAACGGCTTACGGTCGGCGCCAACACGCAGCTGCTGCCGTTGGGGTGCCCTATCGAGCCGCCGCCGATGCCACCGCAGTCGCGGGCCGACGCGCGCCGCGCCTGGGGACTCCCCGCGGATGCTTTCGTGGTGCTCGTGGTGGGCGGCAGTCAGGGTGCGCGCCCGCTCAACGACGTCGTCGCTGCCTGGACGGCGCACGGACTTCCCGACGGGGTCGCTGTGATCTGGGCCACCGGGAAGCAACAGGCGGCGGCCTATCTCGATCGTGAATCCGGCATGGTGCGCGTGCGCCCGTATCTCGCCCCGATTGCCGACGCGTACGCCGCCGCCGATCTCGCGGTGACGCGCGCGGGCGCGATGACGATCGCCGAGCTCTGTGCCTGGGGCATTCCGGCGCTGCTGGTCCCGTTGCCCAGTGCGGCGCAGGATCACCAGACGCACAACGCGCAGGCCACCCAGGCTGCGGGCGCCGCGCGCCATGTGCCGCAGCGCGACTTCACCGTGGCCGCCCTCGATGCCGCCGTGCGGTCGCTGCGTGACGACCGGTCCGCGCTCACCGCCATGCGTCAGGCCGCCCTCGAGCGAGCCCGTCCCGGAGCCGCCGCTGAGATCGCGACGTCGGTCATCATGACCTTGGGACTCGACACGGTGGGGATCGGCTGAGCCGGTCGCCATATTGCACCCATGTCTTCGCCGAATTCCCGCCCCGTCGCCGATGCTGACGCCCGCGCTCCGTCGTTGACGGCCGCCCTTCTGCTCGATCGCACCGATCCGCGCCCCGTGCACTTCATCGGGATCGCCGGTGCCGGCATGAGTGCGCTCGCTGAACTGCTGGCCCGTCGAGGCGTTCGCATTCAGGGCACCGATGCGAATCCGGCCGGCGCGCCCGATCTCGCGCGGTACGGCATCGCCGTGGCCGCCCACGATGCCGCGCTCGTGGCCGGTGCGCGGGCGGTCGTCTATTCGTCGGCGATCGCCGCGTCGCATCCGGAAATGGTCGCGGCACGTGCCGCCGGCATGCCGCTGGTGCGACGCGCCGAAGCCTTGGCCGACGCCGTCAGTGGCGGGACGTTGGTGGGCATCGCCGGGACCCACGGTAAGACCACCACGACCGTGATGACGACCGAAGCACTCACCGCCGCCGGACG
>CAITQY010000282.1 GCA_903894655.1 uncultured Gemmatimonadota bacterium | reverse complement strand
GGTGCACTCGCATCCAACGCTTAGTGAGACGGTGAAGGAAGCGGCGCTGGCGGCGCTGGGAAGAGCGATACACATGTAGATCGATAACTGCCGACTGCTTGGGAGGCAGGACGGACATAAAAAGGGAGGAGGGAGCAGTGACTGCTTCCTCCTCCCTGAAACTCTCCCCCCTGCTACCGAAGCAGTTGGCAGTTTACGATCCCGCGCTTAGAGCATCTTGCCAATGACGATGCCGATCGCGAACAACCCCGCGCCGAGCATCAGAACCATCGTCATCGGCAACGCCGACCGGGACTCGACCATGGTGCTGGTCGACGTCGCGGTCGCGGTGGCCATCTTGGTTTCCGTCCGTGCTTCTGGAATGGCAGCCATGATATTCGCAGCGAGATACGACGGCGTCGTCATCCGACGACGCTGTTCCGTTTCCGTCGAAATCATCTTCCAGAGATCAACCTGCTTGGCATCGGCGCGGCGCGCCTCGGCTTCGCTGGTCTCGCCGTCGAGCCACTGATGGATCACCAGTGCTGGTTCGTTCGCCGCTGCCATACCGGGAAGCGGCACTTCGCGATCTGCCAGCGGACGATCGGCAACCGGCGCGGCGTCGCGTTGGGGCAAATCCTGACCGAGGTTCCGGTCGTCGTGTGCTTCATGTCGGTCGAGCATCAGTCGTATTTCTCCTCGAGCAGCGTCTGAAGGGCTTCTCGTGCCCGATGCACGCGCATCTTCAGTGCTCCCACTGTTGTAGCCAAGAGATCCGCCATCTCCTCGTAAGAGCGTCCTTCAACATGTTTCATGATGAAGGCCTCCCGAAGTGACGGGGCCAACTGCGCGAGGGCAGAGTCGAGGTCCTGCCGCAGTTCGGTGCGGTCAAGGTCCTCATCGGGGCTCGCGAAGGTGGAGGGCTGGTCGTCTTCGTCGTAGCTCAGGTGCGTGCGCCGAATGTTCTTCAGCCAGTCCTTGCACCCGTTCGCAACGATCCGAAAAAGCCAGGCATCGAATCGACCACGGACTTCACCGAGATGGTGATAGGCCTTGATGAAGGATGTCTGGAGAATGTCTTCGGCTACGTCGGGACTTCCCGTCATACCCAAAGCATGTCGATACAGCGGATCGCTGTATCGACCGATCAGCATCGCGAAGGCATCGCGTTCTCCCGCCAGAATGCGGGAGATGACGTCCTGGTCCGAATCGACGTCTGCGGGAGTGGGTTCTTCTTCCGTCATGGTCACGGCGCTAGGATAACGCCGCGCTAACAGTATTGACACCCCTTCCGGCAAACGAAGCGCGAAGAAGGCCGCTGATCGTCTCGCAGGGAGGACGATTGGTCGCGAAAGAGGTCACGCAGGCCGTACCGGGAGTGTTGGCACGTGGTGGAAGGCACTCCAGCGGTGATGGCGGATGAGTGCGCCATGGGCATCAAGATGGGGCGGTTCGTAGCGAACTCGACCGTGTCCCTGGGGCGCGATGCCGGTGCGTGGCGAGGCATCGCCTTGGTCGATCGCCTCCTGCAGCGCATCCTGCACGCCGCGCACCAGACCACAAGGGACGCCGACCGACTCGAGCGCCGCGATCCACTCGGCGGCCGGACGCTGCGCCACGGCCGCGGCGATCGCGGCCCCCACGCGGTCGCGATGCGCCACCCGACCGGCATTCGTACCCAAGGCGGGATCGGCGGCGAGCTCATCGAGCCCAAGGGCGCGGGCGGCGGGCGGCCACTGAGAATCGGCCCCGACGGCCAGCACGAACGGCCGGTCGGCGGCGGCGAAGAGCTGGTAGGGCACCAGATTGGCGTGGGCGTTACCCCACCGGCGCGCATCGCGCCCCGACACCAGCGCGTTCTGTGCCACGTTCGCCAGCCCAGCCAACGCCGACGCCCTCAGCGTGATACGGATCCGGCGATCCTCGGCCGTGGTGAGGCGATCTCGCCCCACCAATGCCCCCAGGACCGCAATCGCCGCGTCCTTGCCGGTCATCAGATCTACCCACGCGACACCGGTTTTCATGGGTTCTCCGTTGGGCTCGCCGGTAATGGCCATCCATCCACTTTCGGCCTGCACCACGAAGTCGTAGCCGGGGCGAATGCTGTCGGGACCAAAGCCGGAAATAGTGCACCAGAGCAGCCGAGAGTTTTGCGCCAGTAACCGATCAGCATCAAGCCCATACCGAGACAATGACCCTGGCAGGAAGTTCTCGATGACGATATCGGCGCCGGTGATCAACTCCTGCAACAGCGCCACGTCGCCTTCCGACCGAAAATCGGCCGCGAGCGACAATTTGTTTCGATTGGTGCTCAGGTAGTACGCGGACTCGCCATCGGCGGCGAATGGCGGCCCCCAACCGCGGGTGTCGTCACCCGAACCGGACCGTTCAACTTTGATGACGTGCGCACCCAGATCGCCGAGCGCCATACTGCAGTGCGGTCCAGCGAGCACGCGAGAAAAATCGACCACTTTGACGCCTTCAAGCGGTAATGTCTTCATGATGTGTTGATGATGACTTAATTAAGTATCTAAATAACGGTTATCATGGGACAGAGCGGGCAGAGCGACGACGATCCCGAGGACGCCTCGCACGCTTAATAATATGCGGTTCCCCTCGCAAATCACGTCCGCATACCTTGCATAGATGACTGAAAATCATATAGTTACCCCCGTTCTGGTGGACGTGGACGCTACTATTGAGGCTTGAGCAGTACCCCTCCGTAGAAGAGTCGGGCGACCACCTCTACCTTCATTGCTGGCGGAAGGAGTGCGTTCGACCCATGGCCGATTTGCCGCAGGCTGACGACGACACGATCACCGAAGGTGACGCACCTCCTGCCAGTCCGGCTCCGCGCCGTGGCCCTGGGCATCGGGCTGCAGATGCACGCGATACGGCGGCCGAAATGGCGCAGCGGGCGCACGAGATCAGCTTGGAAGCCGGGAGCAAGATGGCCGGCGCCATGCGTGAGGTCATCGGAGCGGCGGCTGGATTCAGCGCCTTTGCGATCGAAAGTGCGCGTGACCTGATCAACTACATGGTCCGCCGCGGCCAGATGGGTCAGGAAGAGGCCGAAGTGCTGATTCAGCAGGCTGAAGCGGCGTACATCGCGAAGCACGGCTCTTTGCCGATTCCCGGACCGAAAGCGCCGCCGCCCAAGCCGATCCCGCTTGGCCAGCTGCCCAAGGCCGTGACGGCGCCGGCTGCCGCCGCCGAAGCGGCCCTCGAAGCGCGGGCCGCCATGCGCATCGAACCGCAGAAGCCGTCGGACAGGGTCATCTTCTCGCCGCCTACTCCGAAGCCGGCGCCAAAGCCGCCCGCGCCGCCAGTCGAGGTGGTACAGGCCCCGGTCGAGGCCAAGCCGGCTCCGAAGGTCGAGGCGAAGGCCGAAGCCAAGCCCGCGGCGCCGGTGAAGGCTGCGGCGCCGGTGAAGGCTGCGGCGCCCGCCAAGGCACCGGCTAAGGCACCGGCCAAGGCACCGGCCAAGGCACCGGCCAAGGCACCGGCCAAGGCACCGGCCAAGGCACCGGCCAAGG
>CAITQY010000281.1 GCA_903894655.1 uncultured Gemmatimonadota bacterium | reverse complement strand
TCAGAGCGGCCTCGTGATCCATGCGGCTGTATCCGCCGATCTCCTCGAACCACCGATAGGCGCCCCCGTCGCGATCGAGAGCAATCTGTCGACGGGTCGTGTGGTATTCGTACAGCCGAAGCTCTCCCACGTCAGCCGGTCCATGGACGAAGCCAATGAACCAGAAGGAGGCGGTGGCGTCGATGGCGGCGGCCCCAAAGACCAGCGCGAGGGCGCGCTGCAACGGATACCAGTCCGGCGGTCGATAGGCGGCGAAGATGTCTGAGTTGATCACGGTCATTGCGTGCCAGACGCCTCGAGCCGAGCGGCGTCACGATCCGTCACAGCACGAGACGCTGATGTTCCAACGTGTGAGCGGCGCCTGACGCAACGCCCACGAACATGACGCCATGCTCATGCGCTAGGGGCGCGGCATGCGCGCGAGCACAAAGCGCGTGGCGGCGGCGAGCGACGCACGCGCTTCCGGCAGCACCGCCGCGAAAGCCTGCCAGACATGCGGCACATGCGGCCAGAGCTGCAACTCCACGTCAACGCCGGCCTGGCGGGCCGCCTCCGCCACGCGCACCGCGTCATCACGCAAGACTTCATCTTCGCTGGCGTGCACCAGCATGGGCGGCAGCCCGCGGAAATCGCCGTAGAGCGGAGAGATCAACGGCAGTGTGGCGTCGGCATCACCGACATAAAAGCGCGCGGCGCGTCGGATGGTTTCGCCCGCGAACATGGCGCACCGCTCGCTGTTTTCCTCCAGCGAGGCACCGGTGGCGGCGAGATCGGTCCACGGACAGAAGGCCACCAGCGCGGCTGGATTCGGCCAGTGCGCATCGCGAATCGCCAACGCCAACGCCAAGGCGAGTCCGCCGCCGGCCGAATCTCCGGCAATCACGATCTGCCCAGGCGCGATGCGCTCTACCTCGAGGAGATACCGGTAGGCGGCCAACGCGTCGTCGAGCGCCGCGGGAAACGGATGCTCGGGGGCCAGCCGGTAGCGCGGCACGAAGGCTCGGCCGCGGACGCGACGGACCAGTGAGGAGACCAGCGAACGGTGCGTCTCCGGCGAGCAGGCGATGTAGCCACCGCCGTGCAGATACAGCAACACCGGGGCTCCCGGCTCGTACCCGGGCCAGGACACGACCTCCCCGCCCGGCCACCCGTGGCCGGCGTCGCGCCGCTCCATCGTGGCGCCGGTGGAGCGCGCCATCCAGCGACGCGCCGCACGTGGCTTGCCCATTTCGCGCCGCACCCGCACCGGGTCGATCGGCTCGTACGCGTGCGGACGCATGCGCGCGCGCACCAGCAGATGCACGATCCGGGACTGCCAACTGATCAGGGGGTCGGACGGGACGGTCGACATCAATTACACTCGAGCTCGCATGAACACACAAATCCGTGGTGTGTACCCCATCGCACACGACGCAGCGGGCCTTACACCCCGACCTGCTTCTCCACGCGATCGCGGTAGTGACGACTGAGACGCAATCGGGTACCGTCCTCGAGAATGACCACGTAGTCGCCCGAGAACCACTGCTGCATTTCGCGCACGCGGTTGAGATTCACGATCGTGGACCGGTGAATTCGCGCGAACAGGCGCGGGTCGAGCGTTTCCTCGAGATGACCGATGCGCTCACGGATCGTGTGCGCCGTCTTGCCGACGTGGAGTCGCACGTAGTTGCGATCGGCTTCGATCCAGTCGATTTCCGCGGTCTTCACGAAAAACATGCGACCGTCTTGCTTGACCAGGATCCGACTGGCGAAACGCCCGCCGGCGCTCCCCCCGCCGTTCGCATTCGCGTTCGCATTCGCGTTCGCATTCGCGTTTTCGGTCGCGAGTTCACCAGGCAAGGCCCCACCGGATCCGTCGCCGCGCGCCTCGGCCATGGCCGCGCTTCCGCCGGCGAGACGCCGCACCGTTTCCAGCAATTCGCCGAGGCGCACGGCGGCGACGGCGTTCGCGCGTTGCTTGCGCGCCTTGTCGAAGGCCGCCCTGAAGCGGTCTTCGTCGACCGGCTTGAGCACGTAGTCCACCGCATGCACGTCGAAGGCGCGCTGCGCGTGTTCATCGTAGGCCGTGACGAACAGGACCATCGGCACGTGACCGCCGTCGAGCTCACGGAGCACACCGAACCCATCAAGCCCCGGCATCTGCACGTCAAGACAGACCAGATCAGGCCGGAGTTCACGAATCAGCGCCACCGCCTCGTGTCCACTTTCGGCTTCACCGACCACCTCGACATCCGCCTCACTCTGCACGAGCCGGCGAACGCGCTGCCGCGCCAAACGTTCATCATCAACAATCAGCACTCGCACACACGCTCTCCGCCCCCTCTCGACGTGCCGACGACCAGTGACCGGCGCGCCGGAAGGTGCAGCGCGCGTGACGTCGATCGGCAACTCCCTGACAGTCCCCGGTCCAGCAGCGTCGCCGGCAAGGAAAGTGATGCCCCAAAGCGGCATGTTCCGCCGCATCAAGTGTACTACGTTTGCTTGGAGCTGAAGTTCCAGCGGGATCGCAGAGCCCGCTTCGCCTTCGTCGACCATTCCCCTCCGCCGCCGCGTCCTGGTGTCTTCGGTCCAGCCCGTCACGATTGCCGACGAAGGCGTTCGCTTACGCCGCATGACGCGCGTGCTCTTCGCCGTGGTCTGGGTCGTTCCGGCCGTCCTCGCGGCCCTGCAGCTCACGCTGGTCGGCGACGCCTCGGGGACCCATTACAGCATGACTACCGCCCTGTTCTGGCAGGGCGCCTCATGGATGATGTGGGGGCTCTGGTCGCAGGTGGTGTTGACGCTGGTCGAGCGGGTCAAGCTGGACACCACCCGGATTCTCCCGTGGATCGCCATGCATGTGGCGGTCAGCGCGGTCATCTGCGCGGCAGACGTGTTCGCCATCGCGTGGCTCGACCACAAGTTCGGGGCCATCGGCCAGGTCACCAGCTACGCCTTCGCGGTGCGCCTGGTGCTGGTGAACCATCTCGATTTCCAAGTCGTGCTGTACTGGGCCGTGCTGGGGTCGGCCTACATGGTGGAATTCGTGCGGCGCTATCGGGAGCGCGACCGGGCCGCCATGGCCCTTGAACAGAAGCTCGCGAGCACGCAGCTCGAAGCACTGCGTATGCAGCTCAACCCGCACTTCCTGTTCAACGCCCTCAACTCCGTCGCCGAACTGATGGAGATGGACGTAAAGGAAGCCCAGCGGACGCTCACGCGCGTGGCCGATCTGCTGCGGCTCTCCCTTCGTAGTGCGGGGTCATCGCTGATTCCGGTGTGGCAGGAGATCGAATTGGTCGAACTCTACCTGCAAATCGCCCGCGTGCGATACGGGCAGGGGCTCGACGCCGACATCACGGTCGATCCATCGGTCGTGGATGAGATGCTCCCCAGCTTTCTGCTCCAGCCGCTGGTCGAGAACGCCTTGAAGCACGGACTCGCACCAGGGCACCCCGACCAGAGCATCGACGTGCACCTGAGGCGCACCGGCGCTATGCTGGAGATCATCGTGGAAGACAATGGCCGCGGCCTCGACGGGCTGTTAACCACCAGCGGGCGCTTTCTCGCCGCCGCGCCATCGGTGGACGGACTGGGCATCGGACTGACGAACACCCGGATGCGACTCACCATGCTGTACGGCGACCGGTACGCCTTTCGCATGAGCAATCAGGCATCCGGCGGGTGCCGTGTAGAGATTCGCATTCCGCTCAACGATCGCTGATCCCCCAACACGGGCGCGGGCGCTACACGAACGCGGAGTAGCCAGTAACGGCGCGACCCACGATCATGGCGTTGATCTCGTTCGACCCCTCGTACGAGT
>CAITQY010000280.1 GCA_903894655.1 uncultured Gemmatimonadota bacterium | reverse complement strand
CGGACGGCGTGGCTTCGCCTTTTTTCAGTTTCTTCGCGCGAAGCTCGCCACGACGCGACCACAAAATGATGGTCCCGCAGCTGCTGCTGACGCGCTGGTTGCCTTGGAACTCGATCGGCACGCTCGCCGGGCCGCTGTAGACCTCGATACCCTCGAACGTATACGGGTCGACCGAATCGAGGTCGAACTCACCGGCAAAGAGTCCCTGGCCATCAAGCCAGATGAGGGGCGAGCATCGGCTGCCGCGGATGCGCACTTTGTTATCGAACCCGCGCGATTCGATGCGGATGCCGGGCACGGATCGCAAGAGATCCGTCATCTTGGCGGGCTGACGCTTGACGACATCGGCCTGTGTGAAGAAGCGGCCACCGCCCGCCTGCAGTCGTTTGTAGAAGCCCGCCATGGGCCCTACGAGGTCGCGTCGGCCAATCACTCGGACCGCCGCGATGCTCTGGGCGATCTGCGTCATCACGACCGTGGGCTCGATCGACTCACCGGCTACGACGGTGACCAGCAGCGATTCCGGCCGGTAGCCGATGCGCCGGACGCGCAGCCACAGGGAGCCGGCGTTCACGCGGGCGGCCGTGAATTGACCGGCATCGTCGGATTCGGCCACGTCGGCTGCCTTGCCGATGCGGATTTGCGCCCCGACCAGCGGCATGCGCCCTTCGGTCACGATGGTGCCTTTCACGATGCCGGTGAGCACCGGCGTGGCGACCTGCGCGGGCAGTTCGGCGTGCGGCACGAACGCCCCAGCGGCCAGCGCAAGGAGCAGATGCCACGTGGATGGTGAAACGGTCTCGCGGGATGGGCGGTAGGGCATTGGCAACCGAGCGGTGGGCTTGTGTGGTCCAGCCGTGAGCGTAGCATGGGCATCCTGTCCCGCGCTACCCGGCCTACGGTGATCCGCGTATTTCATCGCCTTTTATTCCCGCCAGCGGTTCCCCGTGTTCCCAGTCGTCGTCGCCCGACGCCATCGCCGCCCGTGGCTGGCGGGCCCGTCCGTCCGATCGCCGTGCCCCAGACGTACCACCCTCACGGTGCGTACCCCACGTCGTTTGGGGAGGGCCGTTTTGCCGTGCGGGCTAACTGCGCGCTGGCGCTCGGCATAAAATTGATGCTTGTGCTCGGTGTGTGCCCTCCCGGTCCCGCGGCTCCCTCAGGCGTCCTTATGTCACGATTGCTCGCCCGCTCGCGCGCTGCGCTTCCTGCGCTCGCTCTTCTCGCCGTCTCGACGGCGCCCGTTGCGGCGCAGTCCGGTACCCGGTTGCTGCGCACGCCCAGTGTGAGCGCGCAGCACATCGCGTTCGCGTATGCGAATAACATCTGGGTGGTCGAGCGCGCCGGTGGCGCCGCCCGTCGTCTCACCAGCTTTCAGGGGCAGACGCAGAACCCCAAGCTCTCGCCCGACGGCACATTGATCGCGTTCAGCGCCGAGTATGCCGGCAACACCGATGTGTATACGGTACCGGTCGGTGGCGGTCAGCCGAAGCGACTCACGTGGCATCCCACGGCCGACATGGTGCAAGGCTGGACGCCCGATGGAAAGGGCGTGATGTTCGCGAGCCCGCGGGCGACGTGGGCGCCGAATGCGGCGCCGCGCTTCTGGACGGTGCCGGTAGCCGGTGGCGTGGAAACCGCGATGCCGATGCCACGCGCCTATCAGGGCAAGCTCTCGGCCGACGGCAATCGCGTGGCGTACCGCATGCCGAGTTCGTGGGATGAAGAGCGTCGCAACTCTCGCGGCGGACAAAACAAGCCGATCTGGATTCTCGACCTCAAGAGCTTCGCGCTCGACTCCACGCCGTTCACGAACTCGAAGGAAATGGACCCGGTGTGGGTGAACGACGCCGTGTACTTCCTGTCGGATCGTGACGGCGTGTCGAATGTGTTTTCGTACGACACGAAGTCGAAGCAGCTGGCGCAGGTCACGAAGTTCCGCGACTTCGATGTGAAGTCGCTCGATGCGTCGGCGGGCACGGTGGTGTTCGAGCAGGCTGGCTACGTGCACGAGCTCGATGCGAAGACGGGCCGCGCGCGAATTGTGAACATCACGGCGACCGGCGACTTCCCGTGGATGATGGCGTCGTGGAAGGATGTCTCGTCGCGCATCACGAGTATCGCGCTGTCGGCCACGGGGATGCGGGCGGCGGTGGAGGCGCGCGGCGAGATCTTCACGATCCCCGCCGAGAAGGGCGATGTGCGCAACATGACCAACACGAGTGGCGCGGCCGAGATCGCGCCGGTGTGGTCGCCTGATGGCAAGTCGGTGGCGTTTTTCAGCGATGCCAGCGGGGAGTACAAACTCGTGATCGCACCGCAGGATGGATTGGGCGCGCGTCGCGAGATCACGCTGCCCGAGCCGAGCCGACCGTATTCGCCGAGCTGGTCGCCGAATGGTCGGAAGATCGCGTTTCAGGATACGCACTTCCGCATCTGGCTGGTCGATCTCGCGAGTGGCGAGGCCAAGGTGGCGGACACCGATCCGTACTTCATGGCGGACCGTTCGATCGTGCCGGTGTGGAGCCCCGACTCGCGCTTCATGGCCTATCCGAAGCGGCTCAAGTCACTCTTCCGCGCGATCTTCGTGACCGACATCGAAAGTGGTGCCGTCAAGCAGATCACCGACGGCCTCGCCGATGCAACGGCGCCGGCGTGGGATGCGGGTGGCAAGTATCTGTGGTTCCTGGCGTCGACGAACTTCGCGCTGAACTCGTCGCTGCTGGACATGTCCAAGTACGATCGTCCGGAAACGCGCTCGTTGTATCTCACCGTACTGGCCAAGGGTGACGCGTCGCCGTTGTTGCCGGAGAGCGATGAGGAGGCGGCGCGCACACGGGGCGATAGCGCTGCGGTGCCAGCTACGGTCCCGGCTCGCGCCGATAGCACGCGGCCAGCTGCGATGCCCGCGCCGCGCGCAGTCCGCATTGATTTCGACGGTATTCAGCAGCGCATCATTGCCGTGCAGGGCGTGGCCGAGCGGGACTACGGGGCGCTGCATGCCGGTCCGGCCGGCTCGGTGTTCTTCCTCGAGTCGGTGCCGGCCACGGGTACCGGGAGCGCGGGCGCGAACGGCGGCGGCAGTACGTTGCATCGCTTTCAGCTGTCCACACGTCGCGCGACACCGTTCGTGATGGGGGTGGCGCAGTACGTGGTGAGCGCCGATGGGCGCAAGCTGCTGTACCGCACCGGTGGTGCGCAGGGCGGGCTCTATTTGGTGGACGCCGATCGCGCGGCGCCGGCGGCCGGTGCCGGTCGTCTCACGGCAGCGCTGCGCGCGTACATCGACCCACGCGAAGAGTTCCGGCAGATCTTCAACGAAGGCTGGCGCAATCAGCGCAACAACCTGTACGTGAAGAATGCGCACGGCGCCGACTGGCCGGCGGTGAAGCAGATGTATGAGCCGCTGCTGGCGCACGTGAACCACCGTGCGGACCTGAACTTCCTGATCGACAACATGGGTGCCGAGATTGCCATCGGACACTCGTATGTGCGCGGTGGCGATATCCCGGATGTACCGGCGAACACCGGCGGCCTTCTGGGCGCCGACTTCACGATCGACAACGGTCGTTACCGTCTGTCGCGCATCTACGACGCCGAAAGCTGGAACCCGGAGTTGCGGGCGCCGCTGGCCGTGCCGGGCGTGAACGTGAGCACGGGCGACTATCTGCTGGCCATCAACGGCGTGGAACTGCGCGCACCGGACAACATGTACCGCTTGCTGGACGGCACGGCCAACCGGCAGACGGTGCTCACGGTGAATTCGCGTCCCGATATGCAGGGGGCGCGCACGGTGACCGTGCTGCCGATTGCGAACGAGCAGGGGCTTCGCACCCGCGCCTGGGTGGAGCACAACCGTCGCGCGGTGGATTCGCTGTCGGGTGGTAAGCTGGCCTATGTGTATCTCCCGAACACCGGTCAGCCGGGATACACCAGTTTCAACCGCTACTACTTCGCGCAGCAGGACCGTCAGGGCGTCGTCGTGGACGAGCGCTACAACGGGGGCGG
>CAITQY010000279.1 GCA_903894655.1 uncultured Gemmatimonadota bacterium | reverse complement strand
CGGCGTTGGTCACCATCACGCGTGGCGGCCGGAAGATCGACGCCGTAGCTCAGATCACGAAGACCGGACACACGTGGCTGTTCGAGCGCGAGAAGGGCACGCCGCTCTTCCCCGTTGAGGAGCTGAAAATGCCCGGCATCGCCCTCGGCGACGACAAACCCGCCTCCACGCAATTTTTCCCCACGATGCCGGCGCCGTTCGCGCGCCAGCAGCTCACCCGTAACGATCTCACCAATCGCACGCCAGCGGCCCGCGCGGCGGCGCTGAAGACGTTCAACGAGTACAAGACCGGGCATCCGTACGACGCGCCAAACACCCGCGGCACGATCGTGTATCCCGGCGTGGACGGCGGCGGTGAATGGGGCGGACCGGCGTACGATCCGACCACCGGCCTGCTGTATGTGAATTCGAACGAGATGGCGTGGCTGCTCAAGCTCGTCCCGCGCAGCGACAAGTCGTTGTATGCCGCCAACTGCGCCGGCTGTCATGGTGAGAAGTTGCAAGGCTCGGCCGCCGGCCCCACGCTCATGGACATCGCCAAGCGCCGCTCGAAGGAGCAGCTGGCCACGATCATCAAAGAAGGCACCGGTCGCATGCCGGCCTTCGGCACCGCGCTCGAGGGCGGCGCCGTGAACGACATCGTGAGCTACCTGCTCACCGGCAAGGATAATTCGGCGGCGCTGGTCGGCACGACGCCGTACATGCTGCCGTATCGCACCGCGTTCTTCGACATCTTCCTCGATCACGAAGGCTATCCGGGCATCAAGCCGCCCTGGGGTACGCTCAACGCGATCGACCTGAACGCCGGCACGATCAAATGGTCCATCCCCTTCGGCGAGTATCCGAAGCTGGCCGCCAAGGGCATCAAGAACACGGGCACCGATAACTACGGCGGCGCCATCGTGACGGAGAACGGCTTGCTGATCATTGCCGCCACCACGTACGACAACAAGATCCGCGCCTACGACAAGCACAACGGCCGCCTCCTGTGGGAGGCGAAGCTGCCGGCCGCCGGCAATGCCACGCCCAGCACCTACATGGTGGACGGCAAGCAGTACCTCGTCATCGCCTGCGGTGGCGGGAAGAACGGCGCGCCGAGCGGCGGCACGTACGTGGCCTTCGCGTTGCCCTAACGGCAAAGCGCGCCGTACATTCGGCGCATGACTCCTCGCATCGCTCCCCGCCCCGCGCGCATCGCCGTCGCGCTCCTGCTCACGGCCCTCGCCCCGGCGGCGGGCGCCCAGAGTGCCGACCTGGCCGCCACGACCGACAAGGTCTTCACGGCTTGGAACTCCACCCACACGCCAGGCTGCGCGGTCGGCATTGCGCAGGGTGGCCAGGTGCTGCTCACCCGCGGGTACGGCATGGCCGACTTAGCCGGCGCGCGGCCCATTCTCCCCGGCACCATCCTCGAGTCGGGGTCGGTGGCGAAGCAGTTCACCGCCACCGCCATCATGCTGCTGGTGAACGACGGCAAGCTGCGTCTCGACGACGACGCGCGCACCGTCTTGCCCGAGTTGCCGGTGTACGGGCGTACGATCACCTTTCGCCATCTGCTCACGCACACGAGCGGCTTGCGCGAATGGAGCAACCTCGTAGCGTGGCAGGGATGGCCGCGCGGCACACGGGTGCACACGCAGAGCGACGCCTTCGAGCTGATCACGCATCAACAGGCGCTCAATTATCCCGTGGGCGACTACTACTCGTACACGAACTCGGGATTTCTGCTGCTCCGCACCGTCGTCGAACGCGTGAGCGGGATGCCCTTCGCGCAGTTTACCGCACAGCGGATCTTCGGACCGCTCGGCATGACGAATACCCAGTGGCGTGATGATTTCACGCGGGTCGTGCCGGGGCTGGCGCAAGCGTATTCGCGACGGGCCGATGGATTTCATATCGACATGCCGAACGACAATGTGATCGCCGCCGGTGGCTTGCTCACGACCGTGAGCGACTGGCTGCGCTGGAACGATCATCTCACCAAGAAGACGCTCGGCGCCGGTGTGATCGATTCGCTCACGCGTCGCATGAAGCTCACCAGCGGCCTCGAGATCGCCTACGCCCTCGGGCTCACGGTGAACAACTACCGCGGCCTGCGTGAGATCTCACACAGCGGATCCACCGCCGGCTACGGCACGTATCTCGCCCGCTATCCGGAGAAGAACGATCTCTCGATCGCCGTGATGTGTAATGTCGCCAACGCCGGGGCGACGGGACTCACGCATGCCATTGTGGACGCCATGGTGCCGGGACTTCCGCGCGCCGCGGTGGCGGATACCATCGCCAACGACCTCGCGGCCGTCGCCAAGCTGGTCGGCATCTATCGCGACACACGCACGAATACCGTGGTCGTGCTCGACACGGCGCGTGGCCGGTTACGTCGCGACGGTGGTGCGGCCTTCGTCGCGTTGCGTGGCGGCGGCTACCAGCTTGGCGGGTCGCTCGTGCAATTCACCACCGACGCCAGCGGCAAGCCGGTCACGCTGCGCATCCCCACCTCCGATGGCGACACGGTGGTGCATGCCTTCACAGCGGCGGAACGCTGGAAGCCGACCGCGGCGGAGCTGGCCAGCATTGCCGGCCGGTACCGGAACGACGAGATCGGCGTCACCTTCACCGTGGGGGCGGCGGGTGACCAGCTCACGATCAGCCCGCGGGTTGGTGTCACCGATACCCTGACGGCGACGTATCGCGACGCCTTCGGCGACAGCGAAGAGACCGTCTGGTTCGTGCGCGACAAGCAGGGGCGGGTGTCGGCCATGCACTTCGGCAGTGGACGCGCTTGGGACGTCGTATCCGTGCGCATGAAGTAGCGGTCTCGCACCAACCGTGTCACATGACGGCGCGCCCTCTCCTGCTTCGCCCGGAATGAGCGCACCGTATGCGCATGTCATCACACATCTCGCTTCGCCACGCCTTGCTGGTCGGCGCCGCACTATTTGCCGGTGCCTGCTCTCCCGCGAAATCCAATGGGTCTCGCGCCACCGTCAATGAGCCGCGCCGGCTTCCCACCGGCGCGACGCTCGACCCCGCCGGCACACAAGTCGATGTCGGGAGCTTCCCCCTCACCGTCGTCGTCTCCCCCGACTCCGCGCACCTGCTGCTCCTCCTGAACGGGTGGAGGCAGCAAGGGGTGCAGGTGGTTGATCGACGCACGGGGGCCGTCGTCCAGACGGCTGAGCAGACGGCCGCGTTCGTCGGACTCGCGTTTTCGCCCGACGGACGCACCGTCTACGCGTCGGGAGGTAACACCGACGCGGTGTATCGCTATGACTGGAACGGCCAACGGCTCACGCGCCGGGACTCACTCACGATCCGCGTGAAGCGCAATGCGCGCGTTTCCGGCACCAGCTACCCCGCCGGGCTGGCTGTGAGTCGAGACGGAAACCGCCTGTACGTAGCCGAGAATCTGGCCGACTCCATCGCCGTCGTTGACCTCCCCTCGGGCGAGGTCGTGCAGCGGGTCGCGGTGGGGCGCTATCCATACGCCGTGGTAGTCGGCGCCAGCGGCGACGTCTTCGTGTCGAGCTGGGGGACGCGTGATGTGCATGTGTTGCGCGAAAGCCCGCAAGGCCTCGTGGCGGAGACGCGCATTCCGGTGGAACGTCATCCGTCGACGCTGCTGCTGTCCGCGAATGGCGAGCGACTCTTCGCCGTCTCCGCGACAACAGACGCGATCAGCGTGGTCGACACGCGCCGCCGCGCGGTGGTCAGCACGCTGCGCGACCCGACACCAGCCAATCTGGGTCAGGGCAGCACCCCCATGGGCCTGCAACTCTCGTCCGATGGCGCCACGCTGTACGTCACGGAAGGCGACAATAATGCCTTGGCGGTGTTCTCGTTGAGCGCCGCCACGGCCGGGCGGGCGAGCGGCACGAAGGACTCGCTGCTCGGGCGCGCGCCGGTGGGGTGGTATCCAGCCGCGGTCGCGCTCGTCGGTGACACGTTACACGTGATCGATGCCAAGGGGCGAGGAACCGCGCCGAACCCGCGACTGCCGCAGCCGGGTGAGACGGACGCGGCCGCCCGGGCGGTGAACTATACCGCCGGACAACTCAATGGGACGATTACCAAACTGCCGGTGAACCAGCTGGGCGGCGACGTGCTCGCCACGCTGTCGGCCCGTGTGGCCCGCGCCAATCACTGGGACAATCGCACGACGGCGGCCGGTATGCCGCCGGTGACCCATGTGATTTATGTGATCAAGGAGAACCGCACGTACGATCAGGTGTTCGGCGATCTGCCGCAGGGCGACGGCGACACCAGCCTCGTGTTCTTTCCCCGCGCGAATTCGCCGAATCATCACGCCCTCGCCGAGCGCTTCGGTCTGTTCGATCGCTTCTTCGTGAACGCCGAGGTGAGCGCCGACGGACACAACTGGAGCATGGCGGCCTACACCACGGATTACACGCAGAAGACCGTGCCCTCGAACTATTCCGCGAGAGGGCGCAGTTACGACTACGAGGGCGCCAATCGCGGCCGCGTGCCGATGGACGACGGCGACGACGATGTGGCAGAACCGGCCAACGGCTATCTCTGGGATCTTGCGCAGCGAAAGGGGATCACGTTCCGCAACTTCGGTGAGTTTGTGGCGCCGGAAGGCGCCACCGGCGCGGCCCCGGCTGGCTATCGCGGCCTCAAGCCGTTCCTGCGCGCCAACACCAGCCGCACGTACCCGGGGTACGATCTCGACATCCCCGATCAGCGGCGGGCCGACGTGTGGATCTCGGAGTTGCAGGGATTTGCCAAGGCCGGCGAGATGCCTCGGCTACAGATCGTCCGCCTCCCCAACGACCACACGTCGGGGGCATCGGCCGGCAAGCCAACGCCCCAAGCCTTCATGGCGGACAACGACTTGGCGCTCGGTCGTATGATCGAGGCGCTCTCGAACACCGCGTTCTGGGAGAAGACAGCCGTCTTCGTGCTCGAGGACGACGCGCAGGCCGGTCCGGATCACGTGGATTCGCACCGGTCGCTCCTGCTCGTGATCTCCCCGTGGGCACGGGCCGGGCTGCACCGCCGCTTCGTGAACACCACCGATGTCATCGCGACCATGGAGTCCCTCCTCGGCCTCGACGCGCTGTCGCCCTTCGATCACTTCGGACGACCGCTCCGGGAAATCTGGCGCACGTCACCGGACCTCAGGCCCTATCGGGCGCTGACACCGTCGGTGCCACTCACCGACCGCAATGCCACGAGCGGCCGGGACGCCGAGGACTCACGTCAGCTCGATTTGCGCTACGAGGACGTGGCGGAAGAGGATCTGTTCAATCGCATTCTCTGGCGGACCATCAAGGGATCGTCCCGCCCGTACCCAGGCCCAACCCGGATGCCTGCCGCGGAGGTGTTGCGAAGCAGGTAACTTTACAGGTCCGCACGTCGCGCATTCCTGACCTGAGCGTATGTCTGCCCTGTTCTCCCCGCTGTCGCTCCGCTCTCTCACCCTGCGCAATCGCGTAGGCGTGTCGCCGATGTGTCAGTATTCCAGCGAAGACGGCTTCGCCACCGACTGGCATCTCGTGCATCTGGGGGCGTTTGCGACCGGCGGGGCGGGACTGGTGATCTCCGAAGCGATGGCGGTCACGCCGGAAGGGCGCATCAGTTCGCATGACTTGGGTATCTGGGACGACGCGCACATTCCCATGCTCCGGCACATCACCGATTTCTGCCGTGCGCAGGGCGCGGTGATGGGTATTCAGCTCGCGCACGCCGGTCGTAAGGCCAGTGCGCGCCGTCCGTGGGAACAACCCAGTGGCGTGGTGCCCGTATCCGAGGGTGGATGGGACAACGTGATGGCGCCAAGCGCGGTGCCATTTGCGCCACACTTTGCGCGGCCGCATGCACTCTCGATTGACGGCCTCGCGCACGTCATCACCTCGTTCCAGTCGGCAGCGCGGCGTGCCCTCGAGGCCGGATTCCAAGTGGTCGAGTTGCACGCGGCGCACGGGTACCTGCTGCATGAATTCCTGTCGCCGCTCGCCAATCAGCGCATCGACCACTACGGCGGGTCGTTCGACAATCGCGTTCGGCTCCTGCTCGAGGTGACCGATGCCGTACGCGCCGAGTGGCCGCTGGAACTGCCGATAATCGTGCGTCTCTCGGCCACCGACTGGGCCGACGGCGGCTGGACCATCGAGGAGACGGTGCGGTTATCGATGCTGTTGAAGGCGCGCGGGGTCGACGTCATCGACTGCTCATCGGGTGGGCTCGCCGCCCATCAACAGATCCCGATCGGCCCAAGCTATCAGGTGCCCTTCGCGCGTCGCATTCGCGCCGACGTCGGCATCGCTACGGCGGCGGTTGGGCTCATCACCGAGGCGGCGCAGGCCGAGCAGATTGTCGCCGATGGCAGCGCCGACCTCGTGTTGCTCGGGCGTGAACTCCTGCGCAATCCGCGATG
>CAITQY010000278.1 GCA_903894655.1 uncultured Gemmatimonadota bacterium | reverse complement strand
GGCGTATGCGCGACAGTTTCTCGAGCGGATGGAGAAGCCCGCGGTCGATTCAATCGAGGGGCTCTCACCCGCGGTCGCGATCGAGCAGAAGAATCCCACGCGCACCTCACGGTCCACCGTGGGCACGGCGACGGAGATCTACGACTATCTCCGCCTCCTGTGGGCGCGCGTAGGGCGAAGCTACTGCCGCGTGTGCGGGCGCGAGTTGCGTCCCGACACCGTGCAGTCCGTCACGGATGCCGTGATGGCGCTGCCGGAGGGCACGCGCTTCATGGTGGCCTGTCCGCTGATTCGCTCCCGCGAAGTCACGCACGCCGTGATCGTGGAGAATCTGCGGGCGCGCGGACTGGTGCGCGTGGCGCTTGGCGATCGCATCGTGCATCTCGATGATGTCGACGCCGACGGCATCGACCTCGCCGCCGTCGGCGACGTGCAGATCGTGATCGACCGGTTGCGCGTGGAGGCGTCGGCCCGCGGGCGCATTGCCGACGCCGTGCAGACCTCGTTCACCGAAGGCGACGGCGATACCGTACTGCTGTTCCCCGAGCCGGTGCTGCCGCCGGAATCGTTGCGCGCGAGCACTGGCAACAAGCCAGTGGCGCGTTTGGCGTTTACCGAGCGATTCGAATGCCCCAACGACGGCACGCGCGCGCCGACGCCCACACCGCAGCTGTTCTCGTTCAACAATCCGCGTGGCGCCTGCCCCACCTGCAACGGCTTCGGCGCCACGCTCGATTATGACGAGGCACTGATCGTGCCGAACCAGGAGCGCTCGGTGCGCGATGGCGCGATCGATCCGTGGACGGCGCCGCGCTACGAAAAGCAGCGACGCACCGTGGTGGAATTCGCGCGCTCGCTCGGCGTGTCCCCCGATGCGGCGTGGAAGACGTTACCGGCGAAGGCGCGCGAGCAGTTGCTGCGCTCCAAATCGCGCGCCTACACCGGCATCTTTCCGTTTCTCGAGGCGCTCGAAGAGAAGCGCTACAAGCAGTACATCCGCATCTTTTTGCGGAAGTATCAGAGTGCGCGCTCCTGCCGCGATTGCGGTGGCAGCAAACTGCAGCCCGATGCGATGGCGGTGCGCATTCAGGATCGCACGATTGCCGATGTGACGCAGATGCCGGTGCGCGATCTGCACACGTGGCTCGATACGCTGTCGCTGTCGCCCAGTGAGACGCAGATCGCCGAGGCCGTGCTGCGCGAAGCACGCAGCCGCACGCGTTTTCTGTCGGATGTGGGGCTCACGTATCTCACCCTCGATCGCGCCACCCGCACCTTGTCGGGTGGCGAGGCGCAGCGCATTACGCTCTCGAACGCGCTCGGCGCGGCACTGGTGGATGCCACGTATGTGCTGGATGAACCCAGCATCGGGTTGCATCCGCGCGATCTCGACAAGCTGCTGGCGCTGCTGGTGCGGCTGCGCGACCACGGCAACACGGTGATCATGGTAGAGCACGATCTCGAAGCGATGCGCATTGCCGACTACATGGTGGAGCTGGGTCCGCACGCCGGCGAACGTGGCGGCGAGGTGGTGTTTGCCGGACCAATCGCCGAGATCACCAACAGCCCGCTCACGGGTCAGTACCTCACGGGGGCGCGCACGATTCCGCTGCCGGCCAAGCGACGGGCGGTGGGGCCGCGCTGGCTCGACCTCACGGGCGCCAGTGCGAACAACGTGAACCTCGTG
>CAITQY010000277.1 GCA_903894655.1 uncultured Gemmatimonadota bacterium | reverse complement strand
CGCGCCACCGCGCTTCTCGGATCTGCCGAGCAGCACGCGGCCAAGGTTGCGGCCCTGACCGGCGAGCGGGACAAGGCGATCAGCGACCTTTCCGCCGTTTCCTCCGATCGCGATCGTCTCAGCGCCGAGGTGCAACGCCTCAATGGCGAGGTTGAGTCCGCGAAGGCGTCCGTTACTGCCGCCACGCAGGCCGCAGAGGATGCCAAGGCCTCCGCCGAATCCGCGAAGCTTGAAGCTGCTCGCGTCACGTCGAGCCCGTCCGCTCAGGCTGCCGCCGTCCTGGCTGCCGTCGGACATCCTGCCGCTGCTGCTGATACCGGCAGTTCTGCGAACCCTGCTCGCAAAACCATCGATCCCACTTTGACCGGCTTGGCGCGTGCAAAGGCCGCCCGTGCCGTCGCCAACGCCAACCGATAACCCAAACAAACGATGCCCGTACACACGCTGCTCGATGTTGCCAAGCTTACCGGCAACGACGTCGCGGTGGGTCTGATCGAAGAGAATCAGACCTTTGCGCCCGAGGTCCTGTCCTTCTTGTCCCGGGTGATTCCGGGCACGCAGTACAAGACGGCGGTCGCCACCACGCTCCCCACCACTGGCTTCACCGCCGCCAACCAAGGTATCGCGCCGACTCGGTCGACGTTCGACCAGCGATTGACCGAGTGCTTCATTTTCCGAGGCGCGGTTGAGATCGACCTCGCCGTTTCGCGAGCGTCCGAAGGCCTCGGCCTGCCTGATCTGGAAATGATTGAGGCCAGCCGCGTGACTCGCTCCGCGCTGGTGACTCTCGGCGGTCAGATCTTCAACGGCACGTCCGCCGCTGGCTTTGGCGGCATGAAGGCGTTCACGCCTAAGACCGCCACCTCCGGCACGTCGGCGATCGTCGTTGATGCCACCGGCACCACGGCGACCACGGCGTCCTCGATCTACGCGGTCAAGTTCGGTATCCAGGACGCTCACCTGGTGTTCGGCAACGGAAACACGCTTCAGCTTGGCGAGTTCCGGGACCAGCAGTTGACCGACGCATCCGGCAACAAGTACGGCGGTCGCGTCGCGGATCTTACCGCGCACGTCGGACTCCAGCTCGGCAACGTCAACTGTGTGGGCCGAATCCTCAACGTCACTGCCGACAGCGGCAAGACGGCGAGCGACTCGCTTATCTCGCAGTTGATTGAGAAGTTCCCCGTTGGCTATACGCCGGACGTGCTCTATATGAGCCGCCGGTCCGCTGGCCAGCTTGCCCGCAGCCGCTCGGTCACGATCTTCTCGCAGGCTGGCGTCGCGCCCAACGCTGCGCGCACCACGCCCAACATTGCGAGCCGCGTCCAGGACTGGGACGGAATCCCCATCGTGCTGTCCGACAACATCGGCATCACGGACGCGATCGAATAACGCAGCCAACCGAAAGGAACCTACACTATGCCTCGTCAAACTCAGGACGCACTCCTTACGGTCAGCCGTGCGCTGCCCGCCCAGAACACCAACGCCAACTCCTCGTCGATCGACTTGGGCGTGGCTTTGCCCGAATACGTCGGCGAGCAGGCCGAGCTTGTGATTTCCGTTCCGGCGACCACGACCGCCACCAGCCAGACGATCACGTTTACCATCAACGACAGCGCCGACAACAGCTCGTTCGCTGCCGTCTCGCAGCTTGCGACGTTTGTTCTCACGGGCGCATCCAACGCGACCGCTGCGACCACGCGCCGGTTCCGCCTGCCGTCCACTGTTCGCCGGTACGTCCGCGTGAACATTGCGATGTCGGCAACCACGGGCGATCAGACGGCAATCACCGCCGCAATTCGCCTCGATACCTGATTCGTCTTCCCCTCGGCCCTAACCGCTCATTGGTCACACTGGGCCGGTCTGCTTATCCAGATCGGCCCTTTTCATTCCTATGACTCGCTTCCTTCTTATCCTGCTTTTTCCGTTGTGCCTACTTGCCCAGACGCGTGCCGTGATCAATACCGGCACAAACCCAAACGACGGAACCGGCGACTCGCTGCGCACGTTCGGGCTGAAGAGCAATACCAACTTCAGCACTCTATGGTCCTCGGTCTACACCAACGGCGTGGCTAAGATCGGAACAAACATCATCTTGGTGGGGCCAACCGTGTTCGATGGAAATCTCACCAACGGATTTGAGCTTGGAGACATCAATCAACTCACGCTGGACGGAGTCAATACTGGCGTCTACGGGGTGCAGTCGCTGTTCCTGGATGGTGGAATTACAACGCTGCGAGGCGTGACTAACCTAAACGTCATCACGCCAAATGTCGGAACAGGCTCCGCAACTGTGGGCCAGTTCCTTAGACTTTCAGACGCCGTCGAGGGTACCGTTGAATTTGCTGACGGTGCCGACACCACCAAACTTCCGCTCGCCGGTGGAACGATGTCGGGCGACATCAACCTCGGCCAACGCTACGTCACGAACTCCACGCTCCCGGTGCAGGCGCAGGACCTAGCCAATCGGAGGTACGTGGACAATCGGGCAACCGCCGGGCTGACAGCCACCGCTCCCATCTCTGCCCCTATTCTGACTGTTACCGGAGGCATCTCTATTGCCGACCCGTCAGGGACCAACCCTCCGGTGTGGCTCGACTACCAGACGCTGGCGTCGCTCCTGGGGGGAGATACCAACGCGCCTGCATCCGTAGGTGGCGTGGCGGCATGGTTCCAGGGCGACACGCTCTCCGCCGGTGCCGTGGCAACGTGGCCGGATGTGTCCGGCAATGCCCGAGATGCGACGCAGGGGACGGCTGGCAATCGCCCAGTTGCAACAGCGTCCGTGCTGAACGGAAAGACGGTTGTCCGGTTTACCAGATCATCTGCGCACTACCTTCAGACCGCGACGTTCTCCACTATCGCACAACCAAACACGATCTTCGTCGTCGGTAAATTCGCGAACACAACCGCGCAGAATGAGGTGTTCGTCGACGGCGAAACGCAGCGCACGATCTTGTACGGAACGTCTGGATCCGTCCCGTCGGTCAAGGTTCTGAAGCTTCAGGCGGGTGCGGTCTATGAGGCCATCCAGACCGATACCAATTTCCACATCTACGAGGCGCACGCGAACGGCAACTCGTCCGAGGTGCAAATTGACGGCGGGCCCGTGTTCGCCGGGCGCACAACCGCCGGAACCGGACTGGACCGGGTGAACATCGGCGTAGCGCCGGGCCCATCCACATCCTTCTGCCTTGATGGAGACATCGCGGAAATCATCATCTTCGACAAGTCGCTGTCGAAGGCGGAGCGCGCCCGTGTGCGCCGTTACCTTGCCCACAAGTGGGGATTCGCAACCGCGTCCTACACGGACGGAGGGCTCATGGCTGGCACGTTCACCTATCCATCTACTGCTGACCCGGCCTACACTTCGCTGTTTGCCGCCTATGCCTATCCGCACGGGAAAGCCAACCTCCCGATAGTTACCCACATGCACGGATTTGCCGGGACCGTGTCCGGCATGGTTGCGCGCAACTGGGCTCGGCAGGCT
>CAITQY010000276.1 GCA_903894655.1 uncultured Gemmatimonadota bacterium | reverse complement strand
CGGCCATCCTGCTCGCTGCCGCGCTGGTCGCGAGCTGCATGCGCCCGACGGCTGCCGTCGCGCCGATGTCCGGGAAGCGCGTCGAGAGCGACCGCGGCATGGTGGCCGCCTCGCATCCCGATGCCGCCGCCGCTGGTGCCACCATCCTCGCGCAGGGAGGCAATGCCATTGACGCGTTCGCCGCGACCGCCTTCGCGCTCTCGGTCACCGATGTGTCGCAGACGGGACTCGGCGGTGGCGGTGCGATGACCTTCTTCAACGCGAAGACGAAGACCGTCGAGCATCTGTCGTTCTATGCACGAGCTGGGGAAGACGCGGCGTGGGCCCGCGCCGACAGCTCTCGCGGCCGTAGTCCGGGACGCGCTGCCGGCACGCCGGGCATGGTGGCCGGTGTGCTCGAGGCACACACCAAGTGGGGCAAGCTCACGCGGGCGCAGGTGATGGCGCCCGCCATTGCATTGGCACGTGACGGGTTCATCGTGTCACCGTTGCTGGCCCGCACTATCGTGTCGTCGCGCGACAAGCTGATGGCCGATTCGCTGGCGGCGGCGCGGTTCATGCCGCGTGGCGAGGCGCTGCGCCCCGGCGATCGTCTCGTGCAGCCGGAGCTGGCGGCGACTCTGCAGCGCATCGCGAGTGAAGGCGCCACCGTGTTCTACAACGGCGGCATCGCCGAGCGGTTGTCGGCCAAGGTGAAGGCGCAGGGCGGCCTGATTACGGTGCGCGACATGAATACCTATCCCGTAACGGCGATGCGGCCGCTCTGCACGATGTGGCGCGGGTACACGTTGCTGGGCGCGCCGCCGCCAATGGGTGGCGCACCGGTACTCGAGATGCTGCAGATGGCCGATGCCGCTGGTGTGGCTGATGCGGGTTCCTTCACCGAGAATGGTGCGGCGGTGGCCAAGCTCGCCGATATCATGCGCATCGGGAACGCCGACGCCGGTGCGTATCGCGGTGACCCGGCGGCACTCCGCGTGCCGGCGCATGGCGTCGTGCATCCCGACTTCGCGCGTTCGCGCGCCGGACTCGTTGGTGGCGTGCTCCCCGACACGGCCGTCGCCGGCAATCCGTGGGCCTTCGATACGCTCGCCGCGCCTGGCAACTGTGGACAGTTCAATCCATACCCAGCGTCAGCGGTGCTGCGTACGGGTTCCGCGAACAGCGCACCGCGCGACACGACGACGGTGGCCGAGGGCCAGAGCTTCACGTCGCACCTCGCCGTGGTGGACGGCGACGGCAGCGCCGTGTCGGCCACGACGACCGTTGGCGTGCTGTTCGGCTCGGGGGTGTACACCGACGGCTTCTTCCTGAACTCCGGCGGCAGCAATTTCGACGCCAAAACGCGCGGCACGAACCGCTACTCGAACTCCACCATGGCGCCGACGCTGATTCTTGATGGCGACAAGGTACGTCTCGTGGTCGGTGCGGCCGGCTCGCAGTACATCCAGCCGGCGATCACGCAGGTCACGATCCGTATGCTCGCCTTCGGGGAAGATCCCGCCGTCGCCCTGTCGGCGCCGCGTATCCACGCCAGCAGCACTACGAAGGAAGTGGAAGTTGAGCCGGGGTTTTCCACGAGCGTGTATCAGGCGCTCGTCACGCGCGGCTATTCGCCGGCCAGTCGCGTGCGCGATATCAGTTTTGGTGGCGTCCATGCCGTGTTCGTGCGCAAAGACGGCAAGCGGATCGGCGTGGCCGACCCGCGCCGCGACGGAACCGCCGCCGGCTGGTGACGTGGCGAGGTGCCGAGCTGCTTCGCCTTGTCAAGAAAGTTAGCTTCGCCTAACTTTAAAGTATGGATGTTAGAAATACTGAATTGAGCGCTCCGTCTAAACACGAGCCCGGCCCGGGGGTGCCTCCCACCCCGGAGCTCGGCTGGCGTCGGGCGCGATTGGCCCCCTCGCTGGCCGACGTGCATCGCTCCGTCGACGTGAATGGCGCCACCTGGTTTCGGAAAATGGTGGCGTTTGCGGGTCCAGGGTATCTGGTGGCCGTGGGCTACATGGATCCGGGCAATTGGGCAACCGATCTCGCCGGGGGATCCCGCTTCGGCTACACGCTGCTCTCGGTGATCCTGCTGTCGAACCTGAT
>CAITQY010000275.1 GCA_903894655.1 uncultured Gemmatimonadota bacterium | reverse complement strand
TTCATGATCTTGCCACCCGGCTTCACGCTCACGAAGAACGTGCCCACGATCGACGCCGGGATCGACACCGCGCCGAGCACCAGCGGATCCAGCACGCCGGTGTTGCCGTAGGTGGCGAACGAGAGACCGGCCACCAGCATCGCGGCGATGATCGTCACCGCGTACGTCTCGAACAGGTCGGCCGCCATGCCGGCGCAGTCGCCCACGTTGTCACCGACGTTGTCGGCAATCACGGCCGGGTTCCGCGGATCGTCTTCGGGAATGCCGGCTTCGACTTTGCCCACGAGGTCGGCGCCCACGTCCGCGCCCTTCGTGAAGATGCCGCCGCCGAGGCGGGCGAAGATCGAGATGAGCGACGACCCGAAGGCGAGACCGATCATCGGCTCGAGCGCGGCGCGGATCGCTTCTTCACCCGTCCCGTTGCCGAGCACATACATGAAGAAGCCGGCCACGCCGAGCATGCCGAGGCCGACCACGAGCATGCCCGTAATCGCGCCGCCCTTGAAGCTGACGTTGAGCGCGGCGTTCAAGCCGCTGGTCGCCGCCTGCGCGGTGCGGGAGTTGGCCCGCACCGACACGAACATCCCAATGAAGCCGGCCAGCCCGGAGAGCACGGCGCCAATCGCGAAGCCGACGGCGGTCACCCAGCTGCCGAGCCCGAAGCCGACGGCGAGGAAGAGCACCACGCCGACGATGGCGATGGTGGTGTACTGGCGCTTCAGGTAGGCGTCCGCGCCTTCCTGGATGGCACCAGCAATCTCCTGCATGCGCGCATTACCGGCGGGCAGCGAAACGATCCAGCGGGCCGAAAGAATGCCGTAGGCGATGGCGACGGCCGAGCACACGAGGGCAAGGACGAGAGCGTACTGCTCGAGCACGTGGTGTCCGGGGTTGTGTAGGGAGAGGGGCTTGGAATTCCCAGAATGCGAAGAATCCCCGTAAATTCAGCTCTTGGCTGGGGTTAGGCCAGTCCCCAGCGACGGCTTTGTTCCGGCTGGGCGGGTCCACCCGAATCCAAATGGGGACGGAGTGGACTGAGAATGGGCGAACCCGCGCCACATCGTTGCGAATTCGCGACATGGCCCGTTCTCTCGCGGCCCCGGCCCTTGGTAATTTTTGGCCGTCGCTCGTTCGCGTCGCCTCGCGCCGCGTCGGCCGAAGGGCTCAGTGCGCTGTCTCCATCAGCCGGTCACGAGCCCCCTCGATCTAACTCAAAGGAGATGGGAATGAAGCCGTGGTTCACGAAGTTCACGCGGGCAGCGTGGTCGCTGGCGTTCGGGTGCCTGCTGGCCCTGCCGACCGCTCTGCTGCAGGCGCAGGGAGTCACCACTGGTTCTATGAGTGGGACGGTCCGGAGCGACAAGGGCGCCGTGGCAGCGGCCCGCGTGGTCGCCGTTCACCAGCCGTCCGGGACCACGTATCAGGCCCTGAGTCGTGCGGACGGGCGCTTTCTGATTCCCGCCATGCGCGTCGGTGGTCCGTACACCGTGACCGCCGCGGCGGTGGGATACGAGCGTACGGCCCAGAACGGTCTTGACGTCACCCTCGGCTCGTCCACCGACGTGAGCTTCGAGCTCAAGACCGTCGCGGTCACGCTGACCGGGGTGCAGGTCACGGCCACCGGCGGCGCACTCAGCTCGCGCATCACTGGTGCGTCGACCACCATTTCAAAGGACGCCATCGCGGCCTTCCCCACGATTGGCCGGACGATCACCGACTTCACGCGTCTCACGCCGCAGTCAAGCGGTTCGTCGTTTGCTGGGCAGGACAATCGGCTGAACAACATCACGCTCGACGGTTCGTTCTTCAACAACTCGTTCGGCCTTGGCTCGCAGCCGGGTGCCCGCACGGGCGTGTCGCCGATCCCGATCGACGCCATCGAACAGATTCAGGTGAACATCGCCCCGTTCGACGTGCGTCAGGGCGGCTTCACCGGCGCCGGCGTGAACGCCGTGACCAAGAGCGGTGGTAACGAGTTCAAGGGCTCGCTGTATTACACCACGCGCAACCAGGGGCTCGTGGGCGACAGCACGGCCGGCGTGTTCTTCAATAAAGGCACGTTCAAGTTCACGCAGCCGGGCGGGTACGTGAGCGGTCCGATCATCAAGAACAAGCTGTTCTTCTTCGTGGACTACGAAACGGACGAGCTGACGCAGCCGGCCACCAGCTTCCAGGCCAACACGGGCGGACAGGCGATCGCGGGCAACACCACGCGCGTGCTGCAGTCGGACATTTCGACCCTCAGCGCCTTCCTGAAGGACAAGTTCAAATACGAGACCGGTCCGGCCCAGGGCTTCAATTTGGCCGTGCCGTCTACGCGCATCATTGCCAAGATCGACTGGAACGTGAACGACCGGAACAAGTTCAGCTTCCGATACTCCGATCTCGAGTCCAAGTCCGATGTGCCGATCTCGAACTCCAACGCCCTCGGTACGCTCGGCAACCGTCGTGACAACCTGAACTCGATGAGCTTCCAGAACTCCGGTTACGCCATCAAGGAAAACGCGCGGTCGTTCATCGGTGAACTGAACTCGCAGATCGGGTCGAACATGTCGAACCAGATCATCGCCGGATACACCACGAACGATGAAAGCCGCGAGTCGAAGGGTACGCTGTTCCCGCTCGTGGACATCAACAATAACGGCACCAACTATCTCTCGTTCGGTTTCGAGCCGTTCACGCCGAACAACGTGCTCAAGTACAACACGTGGCAGTTCCAGGACAACTTCTCCATCTACACCGACAAGCACGACCTCACCTTCGGTGTAACCGCGCAGCGCTACCAGTCCGATAACGGTTTCTCGCCCGGCCTGCAGAGCGCGTACGTGTACAACTCGCTCGCCGACTTCTATACCGACGCGAACGGCTTCCTGGCCAATCCGACGCGCACGACGTCGCCGGTGACCCTCGGCCGCTTCCAGGTGCGTTACAACAACATTCCGGGGCTCGACGCGCCGATCCAGCCGCTGCGTGTGAACACGTACGGCGCCTATGCGCAGGACGAATGGCGTGCGACGCGCAACCTCAAGGTCACCATGGGATTGCGGCTCGACGTGCCGGTGTTCGAGAACACGGCCTTCAATAACGCACAGGCCAATGCCTTGTCCTTCCGCGATGAGACCGGCGCCGCCGTGAAGTACAACACCGGCAAGCTGCCCGACGCCAACCTGCTCATTTCTCCGCGCGTCGGCTTCAACTGGGACGTGGAGGGCGATCGTCGCACCGTCGTACGCGGCGGTACGGGCATCTTCAGCGGAACGCCGCCGTATGTCTGGATCTCCAACCAGCTCGGCAACACGGGCGTGCTCACCGGCTTCGATCAGCGCGACAACACGACCACGCGCCCGTTCAACCCGAACCCGGACACGTATAAGCCGACCACCGTGACGGGCGCGCCGGCGGCAACCTATGAGCTCAACGTGACCTCGCCGGACTACAAGTTCTCGCAGGTGTGGCGCTCGAACATCGCCGTCGATCGTCGCTTGCCGTGGGGTTTTATCGGTACGCTTGAAGGCTTGTACGGCAAGGAAGTGAACGGCCCGTACTACATCAATGCGAATCTGCCGGCCGCCAACTCGGCGTTCACCGGCGCCGATAAGCGTCCGCGCTGGACGACGGGCAACAACCGCGTCAACAACAACGTGACCGCGGCCTACGTGATCAGCAACGCGACCACCGGCTACTCGTACAACCTTGCCGGCTCGCTCGAGAAGTCGTTCACCAACGGCTTCTATGCCAAGTCGGCGTACTCGTATGGCGTGTCGAAGAACTCGTACGATCCGGGCTCGACGGCGTCCACGAACTGGACGGCCAACGCCCAGGCCGGTGATCCGAACAACCCGGGCGTGCAGTTCTCGGCGTTCTCGCCGGGACACCGCGTGTTCCTCGCCGTTTCGTACCGCAAGGAGTACTTCAAGTTCGGTGCGACGTCGATCTCGCTCTTCACCGAAGGGCGTACTCAGGGCAACAGCAGCTACACGTTCAGCGCCGACGCCAATGGCGACGCGGCGGGCGCGAACGACCTGATCTACATCCCGCGTAACGCGGCGGAGATGAATTTCCAGCAGTACGGTGTAAACGCTGCCGGCAGCGTGGTGACCACGAATGCGGCGCGCACCTTCACCGTGGCTGAGCAGCAGGCGGCATGGGAAGCGTATATCACGCAGGACAAGTATCTCTCGTCGCGCCGCGGCCAGTATGCGGAGCGCAATGCGGTGTTCCTGCCGGTGTTGTTCCGCAGCGACCTCGGCATCACGCAAGAGATCTTCCAGAATGTCGGCGGCAAGCGGAACACGCTCGCCATCCGGTTCGACATCCTGAACCTCGACAACCTCATCAACAAGAAGTGGGGCGCCGGCGATCGCCTGGTGTCCAACACGCCGCTCATTCCGCAGGGTGCGGATGCCAACGGCGCGTTGCAGTATCGCCTCCGCAACTTCGGCACGAACCTGCTCAACACCACGTACCAGCACACGGCCGGCGTCTCCGACGTGTGGCGCATGCAGCTGGGTGTGCGGTACACGTTCAACTAAGCGCGCGCTCGCGCGGGTTGTCCCTGCGCCGTCAACAAACGCGCCGCCACCGACATCGGTGGCGGCGCGTTTGCGTTGTCCCTGACGCGTCCCATCCGACTGGCGCAGTCGTCGCTCCACGCTGAGATTTGGCGTGTCGCTCACACCTTTGCCAGGAAGCTCCCATGCCCCGCCGCATTTCCCTGATCGCCGTGGCCCTGCCCACCGTCGCGATCCTCGCTGGCTGCACGCTCCAGCGCTCAGCGCCCGGCACCGCCGGTGCGCTCGCCTCGTCGGCCATGGCCGATGACCACATGGCGCACATGAACGCCGCCGACCTCTCCATGCCCGCCATGCGCTCGTCCGGCGCGCAGCAGGGCATCGCCGGGCTCCCCGCCAGCAGCAACAGCGCGCCGGCACGGCTCAAGGCCAGCCCGCGTCACGCCGAATGGGTGAAGATCGCGTGGGACGCCGGATCGGCCGACTCCATCATGGCGTGGGTGGTGTACCCGGCCAGCCCCAACAGCCGCGCCAAGGCGCCCGTCGTGGTGGTCGTGCACGAGATCTTCGGCCTCTCCACGTGGGTCCGCGGCGTAGCCGACCAGGCGGCGGCCGACGGCTTCATCGCCATCGCCCCCGATTTTCTCTCGAAAGTGCGCGGGGGCCCGAGCAGCGTGGAGTTGCCCGCGGATTCTGCGCGCAAGTTGATCGCCGGCGTGAACGCGGCCGACCGTAATCGCGTGATCAGCGCCGCCGCGAACTACGCCATGATGTTGCCCAGTGCACAGCAGAAGTACGCCGTGATCGGCTACTGCTGGGGCGGACAGACGGTCTTCATGCACGCCGTGAACGGCGGCCTGAAGGGCTTCTCGGGCGGCGTCGCGTTCTATGGCTTGCCGTACACCACCGGCGGCACGCCCGCCACGGCCACCACGGCTGCGGTGCCCGCGAGCATCAGCACCGACTCGATCGCCAAGATCTCGAAGCCCGTCATGCTGCTGAACGGCTCGAAGGACGCGCGCATCGCCGCCGCCATGCCCGCCCTCGATTCGATCATGAAGGCGATGAAGAAGGACTACTCGGGCACGAACTACGAAGGCGCCACCCACGGCTTCCTGCGCGCGCAGGATGACCCCAAGGCCACGCGCGACGAAGCCGAAGAAGCGGCCAACCTCGCCGCCACCAAGGACGGCTGGCCCAAGACGATCGCCTTTCTCAAGAAGAACCTCGGCGTGAAGTAGTCGACGCCGCTGGTGGTGACGCGAGTTGACGCGGCGAACTGCCCAGTACTGAGTGTTCTGGCGACAGGCGTCAGACTGGGTATAGTGGTCAGAGTCGAGCAGCTACAGTGCTCGGTACCGAGAATTTCCTCACTGCGTGTGCGGCAGCGGGGATTCGTTGGGGCGACGGCGCGCGACGGCCTTGGGAACCGTCAGCTCCACGAAACCCGCTCGGCACTGAGCACTGTTGCTGCTGAATTCCGACCGCTATACCGATCAGAGTTCTGAAGCCAGTTCACGGAGTACTGAATCCGCGAAAATCAGCCACATCGCGCCTCACCCAAACCATCCCCGCCGTCAGTCCAGCTCCTTCCCCTGCGTATTCGGAATCACCGACCACGTAAGCGCCGCCAGCAGGTACGCCGATCCCGCCACCGCGAACGCCGTCTGAAATCCGCGTGACGTCGCCAGCGTGCCCACCGTAAACGGCGCCGCGGCGCTCGCGATGCGTCCAATGTTGTAGGTGAATCCCTGCGCCGAGGCGCGGATCTGCGTGGGGTACATCTCGGCCGTGACCGCGCCGAAGCCGCTAAAAAAGCCGGTGCCGAAGAACGCCACGAAGGGCCCGAGCAACAGGAGCAGCAACGGGTTCGACAACGAGCCGTACAGCGGCAGCAGCAGGCTCGCGCCAAGCAAGTACACCACGTACACCTTTTTGCGACTCAGCACATCGGTGATGTACCCGAACGACACGTAGCCCAGCCACATGCCGAGCTGCATGAACACCACCAGCTTGGACATCGTGGCGGTACTGAGGCCGATACCGCCCTGCGTGGCCGGCAGTGAGAGGTACGCCGGGATCCAGCCGTTCATGCCCCACCAGCCGAAGAGCGTGCAGGCGTTCATGAACGTCACAGCCGCCGTGCGCTTGAACATCGCGCCACGGAAAATGTCGAACACCGAATGGGCACGCGGTGCATTCGGCCGCGCGGCCGTACCAGAACGCTCCGCCTCGCGGCGTGCCGCGTTCAGCACCTTCCATGCGTCGGGTTCTTCCACGCTTCGGCGTACCCAGAGCGTGAAGAACGCCGGCAGGATGCCAATGAAGAACACGGCGCGCCATCCGTACACGGGGAGCACGAACCCAACGACCGTGGCCGCCGCCGCGAAGCCGATCGCCCACGCGCTTTGCATGAACGCGAGCGCGCGTCCACGCGACTTGGCCGGCCAACTCTCCGACACCAACGCCGCACCGCTGGCCCACTCGCCACCCATACCGAGTCCGAGCAACGCACGGAAGAAGGCGAACTGCCAGAACGTGTTCGACAAGCCACAGGCGGCCGTGAACACGGAGTACAGCAGCACACTCGCGATCATCGACCGCGTGCGGCCGTAGCGGTCGGCCACCCAACCGAAGAACAGGCCGCCCGCGGCACCACCCAGCAGCGTGACGGACCCCAGCGCGCCGGCCTGCGCCTTGGTGAGCCCCAACTCGGCGATCACCGCCGAAAGCGTAAGCGAGAAGAGCATGACGTCGAAGGCGTCGAGCGCCCACCCCATGGAGGCGGCGATGAGCGCGCGGCGCGGCTGCGGCGGCGCGACGCGCCACCAGCCCATCAGGCCGGCGTCGGACGGAGCGATCGATGAGGTACTCATGCGAGCAGCTGCGCCGCAAAGGTGGCGGCATCGATGTTCGCACCACACACCACGACGCCAACGCGTTTCCCGTCGAGCCGTTGGCGGAGTGGGTACATCAGCGCCGCCAGCGACGCGGCCCCAGCTGGCTCCACCGCGAGCTTGGCCGCGCGGAACGTGAGGCGCATGGCCTCGCGGATTTGGTCATCGTTCACCAACACCACCTCGTCGGCGAAGCGACGGTTGAGTGCGTACGAATACGGCTCGCAGCGCGGCGCCCCGAGTGAATCAGCGATGGTACGCACGGCGTCAATCGACTGCGGTGATCCTGCCGCGAAACTGCGCGCCATGGTGTCGGCACCTTCGGGTTCGACCACGTACACCGCCGTGCTCGGACTCATCTGCTTCACGGCGCAAGCCACCCCGCCGGTGAGTCCACCACCACCAGCGGCCACAATCACAGCGTCGAGCTCATCGCCGGCGGCACGCACCTGGTCGATGAATTCCATGCCCACGCCGGCGGTGCCGAGCGCGGTCTTTGGGCCCTCGTACGGATGCACGAACGTACGTCTTTCGCTCGCTTCAATCTCTTTCACCCGTGCGAACGCGGCATGCACGTTCTCCACGAGTTCGACCGTCGCGCCCAGTTCACGACACAGCTGCACGCGAAAGGCGTTCGCCGTTTTCGGCATCACCACCGTGGCGGTGGTGCCGAGCGCGCGCGCTGAGTAGCCGAGCGAGATGGCGTGATTACCGGCCGATACACCCACCACGCCGCGGGCGAGCGCGTCGGCGTCGAGATCGAGCATCACCGACAGCGCACCGCGCGGCTTGAAGCTGCCGGTGCGCTGAAACAGTTCTTCCTTGATCCACACGCGCGTGGTCTCGCCTACCGCACGCCCCAGCGCGTCGTCCACCAGGAGCCGCACCGGGGTGGTGATCACGCGATCGCCGAGCCGAGCGCGGTTGGCGCGGATGGCGTCGATAGTCGGAAATTCGACACCATCGTGCTGATCCGTCACGGCGCCGGCCGCTTGTACAGTCCCACCAGCACACCCTTGCCGCGAATATGCGAGGCCATGGCGGCTATCACCTCACGTCGCGTAAGCGGCGGCGACATGCCGGTCGGCGCCACGTTCACCATGGCATCGAGCGCATACAACTCGAACACATAGTGATGTGCCGGTCCGGTGGCCGGCGCGGCAGGACCGCGATAGTACGGGCCGGTGCCACTGATCTGCCGCATGCCGTTGGCCGCCTGGGCGCCCTGCGGCACGCCCTCGGGCAATGACGTGGCGGTGCCGGGGATATTCCACACCATCCAATGCAGCAGGTCGTCGGTGCCGTCACCGATGGCGGCGTCGGCGTCGTGCACCAGCAGTACGAAACTGCGGGTGGAATCAGGGGCGCCGCTCCAGCTGAGCGCCGGCGACACATCACGTCCGGTTTGCGCATGGCGCGCGGGCATCATGCTACCGTCGGTAAAGGCGCTGGAGGTCAGCGTCATCACCCGCATGGCAGCGCGGGCCGGGGCGCGGGCGGGCTGTGGGGTGGCCGGTGTGGCGGGTGGCGTGGCGGGTCGCGCCTGCGCGAACGCGGTGGTCGCCGTGCACAACACCGTGGCCGCAACGAGGAGCCGCGATACCCGCTCGAGCTTGGTCTGAATCGTCGTCATCGCGGCGCTCACGAGAAGGACTTCGGCATGCGCTTGCGCCACACATCGTACCGCGCGCGCAGGGTCTTTACCGGATTGAGATTCTCGCCCGCCTTGATGGCGTTCGGTCCACCCTGCTCCGGCTGCGTGACCGTGAGATACATCGCGTACGTCCCGTTGTTGTGCGAGTCGCCGTTGGTGTCGTTCTGATTGGCCATCAGCATGTACGCGATGTACGACGTACGCCCTTCGCACGGGCTGGCCGGGGCCGAGCCGTCGGCCGGCAAGGGCGGACAGACACAGCGACTATCGCCGCCGTATTGATCAGCCGTTTCGAGGGCCGCCATCACGCGATCGGTGAGGGCGCCCTTGGTGTGCAGAAAGGCCTTCACCGCGTTCGGGATCACTTCGCCCGGGCGCAGGATATTGCCCTGAATCGAGTAGTAGATCTGCGTGCCCGGAACGCGACCCTGAATATCCTGGCTCACGTAGCCGTTGGTGAGCCCCGAGTGGCCGGCGCTGCGTCCGGTGAGGTCGAGAATGCCGAACTGCCGTGACTGAAAGGACGGGTCTTCCGACAGCAGCTCGATGATGCGTGCCGGGTCGGTGCCCTTCTGGAGCTCGCGATACACGAGCATCTGATTGGCGTGGGTGCCGTCCACGCCGGCCTGGCAGGCGGCGACCCCCTTGCCGGGCACGACGACGGCCTGGATGCCCATCAGGAAGGCGTCGTTGTTGTTGACGCAGGTGGCCGAGGCGATGACGACGCGTCCGGTCGCCGCGTCGACCGCGATCACCGACCACGTGGCGTGGGCGGCGCGAGGCAGCGTCACAGAGAGCGCGAACAGGGCGACCGCAGAACGGAGCGTCGGGCCCAAGCGGCGAAGCACATGAGATATCAGCATGTCGCTAACGTGCCCCGCGAGTATGCCGACACGCAAGGGCGGAGCGACTTACCGCCGCGCCAACCGCATGGCCCAGTCGTACACACCACCGTATTGCTCGGCCGCGTGGTCCCACGAGTTGTCCTCACGCATGCCGCGCGCCCGCAGCAGGGCCCAGCTCTCGCGATCGCGATACACCTGCAGGGCGCGGCCCATGGCGTCCGTGAAGTGGCGCACGTCGTACGGATGGAAGCGGAAGCCGTTGCCGTCGTAGCCTTCGCGCACGGTGTCGTTGAGGCCACCCGTGGCGCGCACGATCGGCACACTGCCGTAGCGGAGCGCGATCATCTGCCCCAGCCCGCACGGCTCGAAGCGCGAGGGCATGAGGAACGCGTCGACGCCCGCGTAGATGCGCTGGGCCAGCGCCGCATCGAACCCGATGCGGACGGCGATCCGGTGCGGATGCGCGCGCGCATGCTGCTGCATCACAAACTGCAAATGCGCATCGCCCGACCCGAGCACGACCAGCTGGGCATCGGTGTGCTGCAGCAGCCAGGGTATGGCCTGATCGAGCAGGTCGAGTCCCTTCTGCTCCACCAGCCGGGACACGATCCCCAGCAACGGGCGATCGGGCGCCACGGGAAGACCGAACTCCGCCTGCAACGCCGCCTTGCACACGGCCTTTCCCGACAGATCGTCGACATCGAATGTGGCCGCGAGGTGCCTGTCGGTGGCCGGATCGAAGGCGTCGCGGTCGATCCCGTTCAGGATGCCCGTCACCCGATCGCGCTTCGTGCGCAGCAAGCCCTCAAGCCGCTCGCCGTATTCCGGCGTCATGATTTCCTGCGCGTACGTCGGGCTGACGGTCGTCACGACGTCGTTGAACAGGATCCCGCGCGCCATGAAGTTGAAGGTGCCGGCGATGCCGGGTCCCATGCGGTCTTCCGGCAACCCGCTATCGGTGAGACCGGCCAGGGCCAGCGTCTTGGTGCTGCGCTGTCCCTGATAGGCGAGGTTGTGGATCGTGAACACCGTGGCGAGGTGACCGAAAGTGTACGCGACAGACGTTTTCAGGTAGTTCGCAATCAGCGCCGCATGCCAGTCGTGACTGTGCACCACGTGCGTCTGCCACCGGTCGACCTCACGCAGATGCTGCAGCAGCGCCAGCACGCCGCGCGCGAACAGGATGAACCGGCGATCGTCGTCCCCCTCACCGTAGATCGCGGTGCGCTCGAAGGCGGCGGGAATATCAAGCAGGTACACCGGTGTTTCACTGCCGGCCAGCCGCCAGATCCGCAATTCTTCCTGTCGCTCGCCGACGGTCAGGAAGGTGGCGGCGATGGGTCCCTCCACTGGAATGCCGCGCTGGCGCAGCTCACCGAAGTAGGGCATCACGACGCGCACGTCATGCCCGGCGCGCCGAAGGGCCGCCGGAAGGGCACCAGCCACATCGGCCAGTCCACCCGTCTTGATCAGAGGGGCGACTTCGGCCGCCGCGAAGAGGACGTTCATGATCGAAAAATGCAGCCCCGAATCACCTGGGGACACCCTTCCGCGAGGTCCAGCAATGGGACAGACTCATAAGAGATCGACTCCTTGTCCCGATTTCGAGCGCCCCCTCACATGACCGCTTCTTCCCGTTCCGGCTTTCTCGCCAGAAACGCCATGGCGTACGTACTGGCCGGAGGCCGCGGCTCGCGGCTGTACGAACTCACCGATCGACGCGCGAAGCCGGCCGTGTACTTCGGCGGCAAGACGCGCATCATCGATTT
>CAITQY010000274.1 GCA_903894655.1 uncultured Gemmatimonadota bacterium | reverse complement strand
GGAGCATGTTCAGTGCGATCGGCGCGAACCCTGTGGGGCCGCTCGGATACACCGCCGACAGCGGATCGCTGGGCGCGACCAGCAGTGCCCCGCGCACGCGCATGAGGAGGTCCAGCGGTGCCTCGCGCGCCCAATGCGCGACCATGCCGCAGGCACTGCTGTGCGCGACCAGCACGACGTCGTGGGTACTCTCGCGCATCACGTGCGTGAGCCGTGCCACCCAGTCGGCGCAGCGCGGGGCGGCCCACTCCCGTTGCACCACGCGCTCAACGAGCCGGGTGGTGGCCTGCGCTTGCCACAGCGACTGCCAATGTGCCGGTCCGGAGTCGTACAGGCCGGGCAGCACCAGCACCATCGCCGCGGCGTCAGATGGCACCGAGCGCCCTCGCGAGCATGGCCGGATCGATGTTGCCGCCGGTGACCACGACCATCGTGGTGCGCCCCTGTGTCTCGATCTTGCCGGCGAGCAACGCGGCCAGCGCCGCCGCGCCACCCGGCTCGACCACCAGCTTGAGTTCACGCACGGCGAAGGCGATCGCCGTCAGCACCTCGTCGTCGGTCACGGTCAGGCCAGCGCCGACGCGCGGCTGATTGATCGAGAAGGTGAATTCTCCGGGAATTTCGGTCACGATCGCATCGCAGATTGAGCGCTTGCCCGGCTCGTTGGCCACGCGATGTCCCAGCAGAAGCGACCGCGCGGTGTCATCGAACTCCGCCGGTTCGCAGGGGTGCACGACGGTGGTAGGCGACACCGCTTCGGCGGCCAGCGCGCACCCGGCTGTGAGGCCACCACCGCCGCAGCACACCAGCAGCAGATCGGGCGTGTAGCCCATCGCCGCCGCTTGCGTCAGCGCCTCGAGCGCCAGCGTGCCTTGTCCGGCCACAATGTGTCGGTCCTCGAACGGCGGTACGATCGTGAGGCCGTGCTCCTGCGCAATCGCGCTGCCGATCGCCACGCGGTCTTCGGTGTAGCGGTCGTACAGGACCACTTCCCCGCCGAAGGCGCGGGTGCGTTCAATCTTGAGGGCCGGGGCGTCCTTCGGCATGATGATCACGGATCGCATACCCAGCAGCGAGGCACTGTAGGCCACGGCCTGTGCGTGATTCCCGGACGAATACGCCACCACGCCGCGCGTGCGTTCGTCGTCGGTCAGTTGCAGCAGGCGATTGAGCGCGCCGCGCAACTTGAACGAGCCGGTATGCTGCAGCACTTCGGCCTTGAGCAGCACGCGGCCGCCGGCGCGCGCGTCGAGGGCCGGAGACATGAGCAGGGGAGTGACCTGGGCGTGCGGCGCGATGCGGGCGGCAGCGGCACGGATATCGTCGATCGTCGGAACGGCAGGGAGGGAGATGGACATGCCATATAATCCACTCCCGCGCCCACCGACGAAAGACGCGGGCGATCAGCGCGGCGCCGCCGCGCGACGCTGCCGCTCGCTCCCACAGGTAATCGCCCGCTCGAATCGCGTGCGCGGACGCAGCACGTACCCATCCGCCAGCCCGGAATCGACGGCGGAGCGGGCGGCCATATATTGTGTCGGGCAGGGCGCCCACAGCGCCTCATTCATGGCGGTCGCCACCGGTGTGGGAATGCCGGTGAACACCCACAGCATGGCGATGAACATCACGGCCACGGCCAGCACCGCGACGAGTCGTCCGATCCGCCGGATGCGACGCGGGGCGGGGTCGCCCGGGCGCGGCGTGAATTGCATCGGAAGGTCGGATCGCTCGGGCATGGCGCAATATGGTTGCGCGGAGGGCGGCTTCGGTATCTGGGGACCGCGTGCGGTCAGCGCGTGACGGTCGGCAGGAACGTGATTGGTCCGTCGCTCGGCATGTCCATGGTCCCGGTGTGCAACAGAAAACAAGTCGCGCCACTGCCGCTCATCATGCCGATGGCGGGCGCACCGTTGCGTCGCCTCTCGGCCGCGAGTGCCCGAATCGACGGCAGCACGGCCGCAACCCCCGCGTGCATCTCGCTCACGACCGGCTCGAAATCGTTGACCGCAATCGTCGCGATCGATCCCCACGAGGCAAAGGCCGACGCCGGATAGGCGAACGCCTGCACCGTGTCGCCGCGCGCTTCGCGGGCCCGCGCAAACGCGCCATACGCCGCGCCCGTGTTCACGCCCTCCGGGAATACGGCCAGCCACACGGACGCCGTCGGCAGCGCCGGTAGCGGCAGCAGTCGGTCACCGCGCCCCCACGCCCACGCCAGCGATTCGCCGCTCACGAGAAAGGGCACGTCGGCACCGAGCGTGCCGGCGATCTGCAGCAACCGCTCCATGCCAAGCGGCGCGGGACTCAACGCTTCGAATGCGCGCAACACGGCCGCCGCGTCGGCGCTGCCACCACCGAGGCCTCCGCCCACCGGGATCTGCTTGTCGATTTCGATCTCCCAGCCCGTGTGCCATCCGCTCGCGGTGGCGTAGGCCACCGCCGCACGCCACGCGAGGTTCTGCTCAGCGGGGCCGAGTCCACCAGCGGGCATGGTCGGGCCGGCGCAGGTGAGTGACGGGGCCATGGTGCCCACGCGCACGTGCACGAGGTCATGCAGCTCGAGCAACTGGAACAGCGTCTCGATGCCGTGATAGCCACTCGCTTCACGGGCCAGAATGCGCAGCACGAGGTTGATCTTGGCGTGCGCGCGCTCAGTGCGGGATTCGCAGGTCATGGATGGTCGATCGGCGCGAGTTCCGTGCTTTTGCCACTCATCGTACCCACGCTCAGTCCAAGCCGTGCGAAATAGACGGCGCCGATGATCGTAATCGGAATGAAGCTGAGCAGGTGATACGCGAGCGCCCAGCTCACGGCGAGTTTGTCCCCGATGCCGTACACGGCCAAGC
>CAITQY010000273.1 GCA_903894655.1 uncultured Gemmatimonadota bacterium | reverse complement strand
TGGCCGCCGCATCACCGATCGGGCCACCGACCCAATCGGCGACTTCGGCGTAATCCTTGAACTTGCGCGACGACAGATTCTTCTGCAGCTGCTGGCTGCCCATGCGCTGCACCACGTTCCACGACGGGCGCCCCGACTTGCCGCGCTTGGTCGTGATCACGACCACGCCGTTCGTGGCGCGCGAGCCGTAGATGGCCGTGGCGGCCGCCGACTTCAGCACTTCGATGTTCTCGATGTCGTTCGGATTCAGGTCGGCCAGACGGTTCACGACCTGGTCTTGGCTGGAACCGGTCGAGCCGGACGCGCGCGTGACCGAGCTGGCGCCTGACGAGATGCTGGCGTTAGAAATGATCACGCCGTCGACCACGTACAGCGGATCGCCCTGACCGAGCACCGACGTGGCGCCGCGGATCTGGATCTGCGCACCACCACCCGGCGCGCCACTGTTTTCGAACATGCGCGCACCGGCCACCTTGCCGGCGAGGTTGCTTTCCACCGAGCGAGCGGGCACGCGGTTCAGCTCGAGCGAGCTCACCGTCGACACGGCCGTCGTGGCCACGCGCTTGTCGGTCGTCGTGGCCTGACCGGTCACGGTCACGCCTTCCAGCTGCAGCACGTCCTTCTCGAGAACGAAATTCGCCGTGTTCTCGGTCGGACCAAGACGGATTGTCTGGCGCTTGAAACCGAGCACCCGCGCGAGCAAGACGGCTTCGCCCGAGGGCACACGCATGCGGAATTCGCCGCGCTCGTTGGTGCGGACACCGACCTGCTGTCCGACGATGCTGACGGTCACGTCAGCGAGGGGGGTGCCAACGACGGCCTGCGTCACCTTACCCGAGATATCCCGGGTTTGTGCGTCCGCGCGAAGCGGCAGCACGGCAACCGCGAGCGCCGCGGCGAGCGAGAAAAACCTACCCATAGAGGGTCTCCGATGGAGGGGAAGGCGGAGCGGGAGGGGAAGCGCTGCCCGCACGACGAACCTGCATCGGCATGCGGTTAGCGCTTTTGATGTCAGACTGGGACGAAAGGCTCACACAAGCGTGACACCGGTACGTGGAACAAAACTATTAACAACGACTACCCCCCAGCTAGGTCACAAAGGGAGATCGTTTGGCCAATTTGGGCTGGAGGGCGTTGGAGACCGTTGGGCGCCGCCCCGGTTCGCGGCAGGGACGAGTTCGCGATCAGGGACGAACCGCACCCGCCGTGAAAGCCTGCCGGATCCGCACCGTACGCTCGAGCTCGTCACGGCTCTGCCGGATCTTCTGCTGGAGGTCCATCGCTAACGCCGGATGGGCCGCCAGCCAGCGGTCGATCTGTACCAGCGCCTCGGCGTCCCCCTGACCGCCGATCGTCGCCCCCAGACAGCTGCCCAGAAAAAAGATGCGGCGATTTTGCTGAATCCAGGGGAGCGTATCGAGGGCGGGCACGAGATACGGCAGGGTCATCGCCGACTGATCCGCGTCGTGAAAGCTGCGCAGGCTCGACGTCACCCACTCTTCGTTCAACGCCGCGTCGGCAAACCACCGCGTGAACAGCGCCCGCTTGTGGGCGGAATCGGGCCGCGCCGCTTGGGCCACGAAGGCCTGCCGTTGCCCCTCACTCGTGGAATCGCGACGCGCTTCGGCCGTCAACCGCGACGCCGCCGTCGGGGCTGTGCGCGCCACCAGCCGCGTCACGATCGACCACCGCGTGGGCGGACGGAGCGCCAGCCCAGCGGCGGTGTCCCCGTCCAACCAGCGATCGAGCCGTTCCAGCGAGGCCGGCGACCGCGCCACGCCGATCGCCGCGTCGAGCTGCGTCTTACGCTGGCCATAGCTCCGCGTGCTGTCGGCGGCGCCGCGCAGCAGCAACGGTTCGGCCCGCGCCAGCAGGGCATCGCGCGTGGCCTCATCACTATAGCGCCCGATGACGGTCACCAAGCGCCCCACCAGCGTGCCGGTGATCTGTTCGTCGCGTTCCGTGGGCAAGGCGCGCAGGACCATCTCCGCGTATCGCGTCGGCGACAGGCGCGCCTCACGCACGAGATCCCACAGCGACCCCCACAACATCGCCCGCAGGAAATCATCGTCCACGCCGCTGATGTGCTGCTCGAGCCACTGCACGCTCATCGAATCGGGGAGCACGATCGCGTAGCCATAGTCGCCGTCATTCGCGAAC
>CAITQY010000272.1 GCA_903894655.1 uncultured Gemmatimonadota bacterium | reverse complement strand
CGCGGAGGCGCATCCGGAGCGGAAGTACTGGTGGTGCGGGAAGTGGCGTACGAACCCCGTGTTCCACGTCGCGGCCAAGCTCGGGCGCGAACCGACCAAGAACGAAATGAAGTTTGTCGCGGAGTTGTTCGACTACAAGGTGATGAACAGCCTGCGCGCGCGCGTCGACAGCGTGGTGAAGGATCCCGCGACGGCAGAGTTGCTCAAGCCCTGGTACCGCTTGCTGTGCAAGCGCCCGGGCTTCCACGACGAATACCTCGAAGCCTTCAACCAGCCCAACGTGAAACTGGTGGATACCGGCGGGCGGGGTGTCCAGCAGCTTTCGGAGAAGGGTATCGTGGTGGATGGTGTAGAGCACCCCGTCGACTGCCTCATCTTCGCCACCGGCTTCGAAGCCGGCATTTCGTACACGGAACTCCTGGGCTTCGAGATCTATGGCCGCAACGGTGTCGCGCTGAGCGAACATTGGCGCACCGGTGTGCGAACCTTGCACGGTCTGACGACGGATGGATTTCCGAACTGCATCCTGATGGGCGGCAACCAGCAGTCCGCGACGGCAGCCAACACGGGGCATCTGCTTGACGAACAGGCGCGGCACGTGGCGTACATCTACCGTACGTTGCGCGCACGAGGCATCAAGTGCTTCGAGCCGTCGGTCGATGCGGTCGATGCGTACGTGCGTCGCATCCGCGCTGCGCCCGTGAATGAAACCCTGCTGGACTTCTACCTGGATTGCACGCCTGGCTACTTCAACATGGAAGGCCGGGCACAGAAGAGCGAGGACATCTTCTTTGGCGGCCGCTATGGCGACGGACCGATTCCGTTTTTCAACATGTTGGTCGCGTGGCAGGCGGAAGGGTCCATGGCGGGCTTCGTCGTGGACAAGGCCGATATCGCTTGACGTTGCTCGGGAAATGGGCGATCGAGCCATTGAAGACTACACACGCGAAAAACCCGGGCCGCCAAGGGAGGGACTACCGCACAGTGAACCAGATGCCGCTGGGTGCTGGAGGACGCCGCGTGAATTTTCCGAAGGGCCTTTGTCGCCCAAGCCGCTCTAGATCCGGTACAACTTGCGGGCGTTGGACGCGAACATGGCCAGGCGCTCGGACTCGCTGTAACCAGCCGTGATCTTCTTGAAACAGTTCCACAGGACGGTGTAGCTGCAGACGGCCTTGTCGACCGGGAAATTACTGCCGAAAAGAGAGCGCTGCGGCCCGAAGGCTTCAATACAACTTGTCACATAAGGCCCCCAGGCCTGCGCCAGCTCGTCCGAAGACCGCGGCTCGGCAACTGCATCGAACCCGAAACCCATGCGTGAAATTCCGAGCCCTCCGAGCTTGATGTAGATATTGGGACAACGCGCCAGTTCTCGGACCCTGTCCAACCACGTTGCGAAAACCTCGTCGCGTTGGCCCGCATAGCGGCCCACGCCCAGTGGGCCGCCTACGTGGTTGACCGCGATCGGAACTTCGGGACAAGCCTTCGCCAGCGCCACCACATCGGCCAGTTGCGTATGAAACAACCAGACATCGAGTGTCAGCCCCATGGTTCCCAGGCACCGGACCCCCTGCTGGAACGAAGTCTGCCGCAGCAGGCCCTCGGGAGCGGTTGCCGCAGCGCCATACCCCGCGACGGGATCGGCATCCCATGCGGCCCTGGTGCGGATGCCACGAAACCGGCCACCCCCGGCCTCGACATGTGCCTCCAGCACCGGCCGCACCGCATCTCCCAGGGCAAGGTCGGCGGCACCCATGATCGCTGCGGCCACCTTGTGTCTGTCGCTAGAAGCGCTTTGCGCCTGGGACGCCACGAATCGGGTTTCGCCCACAGGACGCAGTTCCTGCTGCCCGTCTTCTGCATACGCCATCATGCACTCGATGAACACACTGGCAGTGACATCGTGCCCCGAGCTGGCGTCCGCAACCAGATCGGCACCAAAGAAAGGCGGTGTGGAGAAGTCCCACAGGTGAACGTGGGCGTCGACGATGGACAAGGAGGGCTCAACAGCGGCCTCTTGCCTGAGCGACAACCATTCCGGCCGTACCGCCGGAACGTGGGGCTTCTTCTTGCCAGCATCTGCCATGTCTGTCTCCTGTTGGACGGTTCGCACGAACCTAGGGTCGCCAACGCATCAGCTGCGCGGTGCCGGGTGGGCCTTGCCGGCCGGGGCCGATCCAAGAAATGCCTCGCGAATGGCCGGATCGGCGGCCAGGTCCACCGACCGGCCGGTCTTGGCGATCCGGCCATTGACCAGCACATAACCGCGGTCCGACAGGCCCAGCGCGGCGCGCGCATTCTGCTCTACCAGCAAGATGGTCAGGCCGAGCTCGCTGCGCAGGCGCCGCAGCGACTGGAAGATATCCACGATCACCAGTGGCGCCAGGCCCATCGAAGGCTCGTCAAGCAGCAGCAGCTTTGGCTTGGCGGCCAGGGCCCTTCCGATCGCCAGCATTTGCTGCT
>CAITQY010000271.1 GCA_903894655.1 uncultured Gemmatimonadota bacterium | reverse complement strand
GACGACGCGAGCTGCGCGGTGAGTGGCCACGTCGACAGCTTGATCCCCGGCACGCGCCCTGATGCCGCGGCCAGTCCGAAGTTGATGCGATTGAGAATCGCGCCGGTGTTCATCCACGCGTCGCCGGTTTCCGGATACCCGTTCGGCGCTTGATGGCCGAAAATCGGTTGGCCGAGGCGGCTCACCAACTGCGACGTGCGCGGCGTGGCATCGGGCGGCGCATTCATGGCCCGCATCGTGCTGGCGACCAGCTCGAAAGGCGACTTCACCTTGGCGCGATAGCTCGCCGACGCGAAGAACTCCGGGCTCGTCACGATCGTGCGCACGACGGCGCGAATATCGCCCTGCGTGCGACGGAACGTGGCCGTCGCGCGCTCCACCAGCGCCGCCGGTGGGGTGTCGCTCACGAAACGACGCGCCAGCTTGGTGGCAATGAACTTGGCCGTGCTCGGATGCGACGCCAGCAGATCGAGCACCGCCTCGCCTTCCTCGATCCCCTTGTTTGCGGCGAATGACGTGCCGAGGATGGTTTTGGCACTCGCGTCATGCACGTCGCCGCGGAACGCGAAGCCGCCACCCTGCGCACCGCGCGCGATCGTCCACCCGGTGAGGGCGCGCGCCACTTCGATCACATCCTGCTGCGTATAGCCGCCGTCCACGCCCAGCGTATGCAGCTCCATCAGTTCCCGCGCGTAGTTCTCGTTGAGACCACGTCGCCGCGGCGCCGCCTGCTGCGCGGCCTGCTGTAGTTGCGGATTCTGCGCGATGCGTTGCTGCACCGCCGCCGCGCGTCGGGCAGCCTGCCGCGCATTCATCGGCCGCTGCGCCGCCCGCAACGTGGGCCGTCCGCTGTCGGCTACGCTCTGCCAGTTGTCGAGGTAGTAGAGCATTGCGGGGCTCTTGGCCACGGCACCGAGCAACTCGCGGAAGCTGCCCAGCGCATGGGGGCGGATCGTCTTGCTGTCGTACTCGGGGAGGAAATAGCGCGTACGATCCTTCCCGGCGAATACGTTGAAATGATTTTCCCAGAAATCGACCATCACTTCGTTGAGCTGACGCTCGCTGATGACCGCGCGCGCCACCCGACTCGAGGCGAGTTCCCCCACAAACGCATACGACTGTCGTCCCTGCTCACGCAGGGCGGCGGAATCGGCGGCACTCATGGTGCCACCGCGGCGCTGTAGCTGGGCGGCCACGGCGGCTGGCGGCGGATGGTCTACCAGCAGTTGCTCGCCGGTCTGTCCAAGGGATGTGAAGCGGGCCACGAACTGCTCCGCGGCCACATCCGGCATGCGCTCGGGAGCGAGCTGGCGCTCGATCCAGGCATCGACGCCCATGGCCCGAACGGCCTCGACGTCGCCCGGTCGGGCGCCGAAGGCAAGTCGGTTGAGGACGTGGTGCACCTGCTGGTCGGCCGTCTGCTCTCGGGAGGCCACTGTCTCGGCCGACGCGACGGCGGCGGACGAAACGGAAGCGGCGGGCCGCGACGGCACCGTGGCAGCGCATCCCAGTACGAACAGGGACAACCCGAACAGCGGGTAAAAGGACAGGCGGAACAGCGGCAAGCGTGAACCCTCGATTGAAGTCTTCCGTTGTGACGGAAGGTTTGGCGCATCGTTAACCGCGCCGCGCTTTCGCGTTGCTTTATCTTTCTTCGGATATGGCTCACGGCAACGCGCACGGCCGCTTCACGCAACTCATCGATGCCGCGCTTGCGGCCGGCACGCTCACCGCGATCGCGACCGGTGGCGCGCTGCTCGGTCTCGGTTGGCGCGAGGGCGAGGCGGGTCGCGTGTTCCGGCTCGCCGGACGCGGGCTGCTCGAGCGCGTTGGGGTGGCGTCCTCGGCGGCACCACTCACGTCGGTCGCTCTTGGGTATCTGCATCACCTGATCATCGCGACCGGCTGGGGCGTGCTCCTTGCCCTCCTGGTGCTTCCGTTACGCGGTGTTACACGCATCGCAGCCGTCATGCTCGCTGCCGTGGGGTATGCTTCGCTGGCCCTCTGGGTGCTCCCGTCCACGTTACGAATCGGTTACGCGGTGACGGCGACACCCTCCGGCGTGGTTGCTATCGGAGCAGCCGTTGCGGTCGCGCTTCTCGGCGCCGTTTGGGTGGCCATCGGCGAGGCACGCGGCTGACGCACGGTCCAGTTGGCGTGGCGGTTGGTGTGGCGGTCGGTGTTGCTCATCACAAGGTGGCTAGTCACTCCTGTATACGGCGCATGTGCCGGACGGATCGCCTTGTTGGCACTTACACTTTTTCGCACAGGAGGTAGCAACATGGACGTCCTCGTACGACTCGAGGTGCGTCCGAGCGATTCGCCGATAGTTGCGCACGTGAATTCGATTCCCGTGCTTCCCTTCGGTACTCGCTCGCGGCGTGAAGTAGTCACGCTGTACGGCGTCGCCGACGCGCAGTCTCTGGCGCTGGCCCTCGCGGCCACCGTGGAGAGTGAACGACTGGAAGCACACACCGGAGTCGTGCGCCATCTGGGCGTATGGCCGGACCGCGGTGCGGTCGGTGATTCGGCGTGGCGAGATGGAACGACGGGTCGGTTGGTCACGCAGGATCTTGATATCCCGTTGCTGACACTCGAGGCGCGGGCCTCTGAGTTGCTCGGCTCGTGTGGGTCGACGCTGCGGCGCGTCGCGGCTGGCTTGGCGATGCCGGACTGGCCCGAAGGTACCGACCGGGCACTCAGCTTTTCGTTCGCGTCCACCAACACGGTCGCGTCGGGCGGAGCCGGACAGTCGCTGGAAGACGATGCCGGTGTCGAAAGCTGGCTGGACTCCATCCGGCAGGCTGATGCCTTCACTTTCGACGTCGAGGGAGACTGAGTCTACACTATCTTCGTCTATGCAGGACCACGGGCCGCGAACACCTCAGGTGATCGCGGCCCGTATGTATTTCGACCGTATGTCTTTCGCGGCGCAGCAGCGCTACACCTTGTGGTAGCTGATCCGTGCCGCTTCGCGCCGATCCGCCCCGTCATAAATCTCGAAGTCGCTGAAGAACGCGGGCGCTTCCTGGACGAGCACGCGCAACGCCATCACCGCTAAGCGACGGATTTCGAGCTCCGCCCCTTCGCTCGAGCGCAGCTCCAGCATCGTGCGCCATGCCCGCGCGTTTGCCGTGACCACGATCTTCGTTTCCGTGCTATTCGGCAGCACCCCGCGCGCGGCTTCGCGCGCCATCTTGCGGCGGTGGACTTTGTCATCCACCCACGCGTATCGCGTCATCAGAGACTCGACCAGCGAGATGTAGCTCTCCACCGCACTCGTGACCTGCGCGCGCCACGCCTGCTCGAGTGGTTCGTCCCCGATCATGGCCGGCGGCATCACGAACTGGGCATCGCTCTCATCGACGTAGCGCTGCGATAGTTGGGAGTAAGCGAAGCCCGCGCGATGACGCACCAGTTCGTGCGTGAGCGATCGACTCACGCCCTCGAACAGAATCGAGTAGCTCGCATGTTCGAGCACGCTGCCGTGCCCTTGCTTCTTGATGTTCTCGAGGTAATCCCGCGTGGTCCGACCCGCCGGATTGCGCTGACTCATGTAGCAGAGGCGGCCGGCAAACTCGGCGAGACGCTCGCCGTCGGTGGACTCACCGATCCACTGCACCGGCAGATGGCTGGCCTCGACAAACTGGGGACGGGCGAGCACGGTGATCTTGGGCTCGCGGAGAATCGCGGCGTCAGAGAGCGGCATGGCAGAGAAATCGGGTGAATGAAGCGCTGGCAGCAGGGCGGTACCGCCGTAATATCGCCAATCTCATCGGCGGCGCACCCTCCTCCGGCCGTCCGGCGCCTTCCGCTTGCCCCCTGTCCGAGAAACAGCTAGCCCCCGATAGAGTCCAAACGGAAGCGGTTCCAGCTCCGCGTCCGCTCGATCTCGTCGAGCGCCGCGCGGGCGGCGGCAGGCAGCGGCACCGCGTCGGGATCATGTCGCAGCGCCGTGATCGCGCGGTCGCCATCGCGGGCGATCTTGCAGCCCGGGTTGAGCACCCCCGACGGATCCGCGGCGTCCTTCACATGCGCGAAGGCCGCCCGCGCTTCGAGCCCCCACACCCGATCCAGCAGCGGCGCCCGCAACCGTCCATCGCCATGCTCCCCCGCCAGCGTGCCGCCCAGCACCGCCGTGAGCTCGCAGACGCGATCCAGAATCCCGTGCACGCGATCTCGCCATCCACCGCGCGTGACATCCACCAGCGGATTCACATGCGCATGCGCGTCGCCCGCGTGTCCGAAGATCACGCCCGGCATGTCGAAGTGGTCGAGCGCCCGCCGCACCCCCCGCACGTAGTCGGGGAACCGGTCGGGAGGCACGCACCCGTCTTCGATGAACTGCATGGAGCGTAGCCGTGGCGCCAGGCGCGAGAGGATCGGACTCGCCGCATGACGCAGCGCCCACAATCGGTGCTCGTCGTCGGCCTCGACCGCCGTGTGGACGTCGCTCGCGCCATGTCGCGCGGCGCGAGCCGCCAGCTGGGTCATGGCATGCAACGCCGCGACCGCCGATTCGCCTTCCACCTCCATCAGCAGCACCGCGTCGGCGTGCGAGGGAATGCCCGTCGGGCCATCCGTGGCCGCCACGTCGAGGAAGGTGCGATCCAACAACTCGCAGGCCGTCGCGCCATCGATCCGGGCCTCGACGGCACAGGCCGTGGCCGCCTCCAGCGAATCGAAAATCGCCAGGATGGTGGCCGTCGCCCCCGCCACCGGAATCAGCGCCAGCTCCACTTCCGTGAAGAGGGCAAGCGTCCCCTCGCTCCCCACCAGCAGATCCACCAGATGTCCGTCGGCGCGCAGCGCCTCGGCGATCGCATAGCCCGACGACTCCTTCCGCACGCCGACGTGCGACAACGCCTCGGCCCGGATCTCGCGGCCGACTTGAGCACGGATCTGCGCCATCGCGTCGGACAGCCGTCGCACGGCGGGGACACCGATCGGCCATGGCGCATCACGCCGCACCCACACATCGGTGCCGTCGTCGAACACGCACCGCACGCCCAGTACCCAGGGCCGGGTCGCTCCGAACTTGAGCGTCCGCGCACCCGCCGCGTTGGCGCCCACCATACCGCCGATGGTGCAGAACCGGCCGCTCGAGGGGTCCACCGGAAAACGCAGCCCTTCGCGCCGAGCGGCGTCATCGATCTCGCCGCGCGTCACGCCGGCACCGATCCGGATACGCTGCGCATCCACGTCGACTGGGCCGAGCTGACGGAGGCGGCTCAGGTCCACGATCACGCCAGGGCCCACCGCGCCGGCCGCCATACCGCTGCCCGATCCGCGCGGCATTAGCGCTACGCCTTCGCG
>CAITQY010000270.1 GCA_903894655.1 uncultured Gemmatimonadota bacterium | reverse complement strand
GGCGATTGGCGGAATCGTCCAGCGTGCGTTCGAAGTACTGGACCGCGTGCGTCTGATTCGCATTCGGCTCCAGCGACAACACGAAACGCGCCAGCGAGGCGATCCGTTCTGAGCGCATCGGGTTCCGCTTGTACGCCATCGCCGACGATCCGATCTGGTTCTTTTCGAACGGCTCTTCGATCTCGCCGAACGCCTGCAGCATGCGGATGTCGCCGGAAAACTTGGATGCCGTTGCGGCAATGCCGGCGACGACGCCCAGGACCTGCGCATCCACCTTGCGTGAATACGTCTGCCCACTGACCGGGATCGACGCCGAGAAGCCCATGCGCGTCGTCACCAGACGATCGAGCTCACGGACTTTCGCGTGATCGCCGTCAAACAGGGACAGGAAGCTCGCCTGCGTTCCGGTGGTACCCTTAACGCCGCGGAACGGCAACTGCGCGATGCGATACTCAAGATCTTCGAGGTCGAGCAGGATGTCCTGCATCCACAACGTCGCGCGCTTGCCGACCGTCGTCAGCTGCGCCGGCTGCAGGTGCGTGTACCCGAGCGCCGGTTCGTCCTTCCACTCCCGCGCGAATCCCCCGAGGGCCTCGAGTGAGTCGAGAAGCTTCTCACGCAACAGGTGCAACCCGCGGCGCATCATGATCAGCTCGGCATTGTCGGTGACAAAGCAGCTCGTGGCGCCGAGGTGGATGAATTTCCGGGCGGCCGGCGCGACATCGCCGAAGGCATGCACGTGCGCCATGACATCGTGCCGGAACTTCTTCTCGTACACGGCCACCGCGTCGAAATCGATGTCGTCGAGGTGGGCGCGCATGTCATCGAGCGCGGCGTCGGGAATGGCAATGCCGAGACTCTGCTGCGCTTCGGCCAGCGCCAGCCACAGCCGGCGCCACAGGCCGTAGCGCAGCTGCGGGCCCCACAACGTGAGCATGGCGCGCGACGCATAGCGGTCGGCGAGCGGCGAGGTGTACGAGGTGCGGTCGGGTGCGGTCACGTAATCAGCGGAGAGAGAACGACGTCTGGAGATACTGGCGATTGCGCTCGAATACCACGTACACGGGACCGCGAGCGCCATACCGGTCGATAGCGGCCGACGCCGCCTCGGCCGTATTCACTCGCGTCTGTCCCACCTGCACGATCACATCACCGTCCTGCAATCCGATCTCGTCGCGAATGCGATCCGACACGCGATACACCAGCGCGCCGGCGTTCGACGCCACGCCGCGCTCCTGGCGAATCACATCGGTGAGCGACACCAGCTGCAGCTCGCGGAGCACGGTAACTTTGGGCGCACTCACTTCTGGCGCGTCCGCGACGGGCAGCGAGACGCGAAGCTCGCGCCCGCCACGGCGCACCGTCACCGGTAACAGCTCGCCGACACGCAGGTCGAGCAACCGCGCTTCCCAGTCGAACGGATTCTTGACCGGTCGCGTGCCGGCGGCGATGACCTGATCACCCGCGCGCACGCCGGCGCGGTCCGCCGGAGAACCCGGCACCACGCGGGCGACAATCGCGCCGACGGCAGCCGCTTCGCGGGCGCTCTGCACGTCGGGTGTCTGCAGGCGAATGCCGACCCACGGCTGACGCACCGCGCCATGGTCGAGCAGATCCTCGACGATGCGCTTCGTGCGATCGATCGGGATCGCGAAGCCGAGGCCCACCGAGCCGCCGCTCGGTGAATAGATCGAGCTGTTGACCCCGACGACTTCGCCCGCCGCGTTCACCAAGGGACCGCCGGAATTACCGGGGTTGATCGCCGCGTCGGTCTGGATCATGTCCACGTACACGCCGCCGCCATCTCCGCGGCCTGCGAGGTTCCGACCGACCGCGCTCACGACGCCGACCGAGACACTGGGCTCGCTGTTACCGAGCACGAAGCCAAACGGATTGCCGATCGCGATCGACCACTCGCCGACGATCAGCGTGGCTGAACTGCCTAGCGGTGCCACCGGCAGATTCTTCGCCTTGATACGAACGACGGCGAGGTCGTTCGTTTCATCGATGCCCACCACGGTTGCGTCGTACGAGGTACCGTCACGCATGCCGATCGAGACTTTCGTGGCGCCGGAGATCACATGCGCATTAGTCACGATGATGCCATCGCTGCGCACGACGAAACCGGAGCCGATGCCGGCGTTGCGCCGCTCGCCGGTGCGACCACCCATGAAATATTCAAAGAAATCGACCGGGACCTTTTGTACGGTTTCGGTCTGCACGGTCACCACGGCCGGCGCGACGCGCTCCACGGCGGTCGTGATCGCGGTCCGGCGCGAGGCATCGACGGTCTGCGCGGGCACCGGTCCGACCGGCCTCGCCGGCGCAGGCGGGAGCGTGCGCGCTTGCGCATTCGACGTGCTGGGATTCGCCCCCTCGCAGCCGATCAGCGTCAGCGCCACCAGCAGCATGAGCGTGGAAGGCTGGATCATCAGCGGCAGCCTCGAGTCACGCGGCATCGTCGTAGAGCTCGGCAGGATAGGTCACTTCACGCAGCGACAGACCGTGGGCCGGCGCCGGGGCCGGGGTGGCGGAATTGTCGGGTGCCACGAGAAGCCGCGCAATCGTACCGCGCGGACGCCGCCCTTGGGCCACCTCTACCATCGTGCCGACGAGAAAACGAACCATATGATGGAGAAAACGGTTTGCCACCACTTCGAATACCCAGCCGCCGTCGCGCTCGACCCACCGGGCATGCTGAATGATGCAACGGTGGTCATCGTCAGCCGGCGCCGTGTTCGCGACGGCAAACGCACGGAAGGTGTGTTCACCCAACACACTGTCGGCCTCGCCTTGAAGTGCCGCCGGATCGAGCGCGTAACGTACGGCCCACTCGTAGCGCCGCCGAAACGGGGAACGCGCCGCCTCATCTGTTCCGATAAGATAACCGTATCGACGCGCGATGGCGCTTCGCCGGGGATGGAAATCGGGCACCATCCGGTGGGCCGCCGCGACCCAGATGTCGTTGGGGAGGATCGCGTTCATAGCACGCCGGAGAGTGGCCGGATTCCAGCGCTCCGGCACTCGGACGCCAACCCCCTGACCGTGCGCGTGAACGCCGGCGTCGGTTCGACCGGCACCGATCGCCGGAACGACGGTCGCGCAGAGCCGCGCGAGGGCCACTTCCATGTCGCCTTGCACGGTGCGGACGATGGGCTGACGCTGCCAGCCGGCGAAGCGCCCCCCGTCATACTGCGTTACCAGGAGGATCGGTCGCGGGTCCATAACTGGGGGAAGCTAGGCACCACACGCGTTCGCTTCAACTGACGCCAGTGGAAAGGCGCTCGACTATTGCGCTGTCGCGTCCGCTGACGTTTCCTCCCTTTGTCATGCCTCCTCGTTCACTTGCCTCGCTGGCGTACGCGCTGTCCGCCACCTCTGATCTCGACGGTGCCCTCATCGCGCTGGGGGAGTGCCTCGCCGAGATGGACCGAGGTGCGTCCGTTGCGCTGCTCCAGTACGACGCCCGACGGGATATGCTCCGCGATCGGCTGTCGCCGGTCGGCGCGCAAGTCGTCCGGACGTCGATGGAAACGACCTTCGATCATCTCCCGGAGGCTGCTCGTCTCAGCATTCTGGCGGGTGGTCCCTTCGTTGACGTGAGCGACCGGTCGGCCGATTACGCGCGGCTGTGTGGCTTTCCCGCCGCACTCGACGGGGGCATTCTGGCGGTGCGCGGACTGAAGGTGGAAGGGCTGCTAGGCGCCGTCCTGGCGGTTTACGAACCACGCAAGATCTTCGGCACCCGAACCACGGAGCGACTGGCACCGGCCGTCGCGCTATTCGACCTGGCCTTTGTACGCCTCGCCGAACGGGATGCCCGCGAGGAAGCGGTGCGGACACTGGAGGACGTCACGCAGCGGGTGCACGGGGAGTACGTCCGGAAGTTGACGGCGCTGGAAACGGAGCTCCGCGAGGTCCGCAACACGCCGCGACACATCACCGCGATCAATCCGGCCGAGGCCATCGCCATTCAGGCCGACGCCGCGCGGTCCGGTGAGGAGGCCCGACGGGCGCTCCGCCGTGCCGAACTCACGGATCAGCAGCTCACGGCAGCCGTGGGGCAGCTCGAGCAGGCACACGTGGAACTGCACCGCCGCAGCGAAGCCTTGCGGCAGCGGACGCGCACGCTGTATCTGCTGGACCGCGCACTTTCGCTCGACGCTGAGAATACGGACGCGCGGAAACTCGTAGACGGATTGCTCGCGTTAGTGGGCGATGACATGCAAGCACAGCGGTGCTCCCTCATGCTGCGGGC
>CAITQY010000269.1 GCA_903894655.1 uncultured Gemmatimonadota bacterium | reverse complement strand
CCGGTTTCGGCGATGACCTGATCGCCCACCAGGTGCCCGTGCGTGTCGTTCACCAGCTTGAAGAAGTCGAGGTCGACGGCGATGAGGGCGACGTCCGTCCGCGTCCGGGCCGCGCGCGCGAGCTCTCGGCGGTACTGCTGCTCGAAGCCCCGCCGGTTGTAGCACCCCGACAACGGGTCGGTTTGCACGATGCTGGCCATCTGGGTGCGCATGCGGTTGTACGCTCGGCCCACCGTCGTGATGGCGTCAGGGCTCTTGTCGGCCGCCACGTCGTACGAGTTGGCAAAGTCGCCCTCTTCGGCGCGCTCGAAGATGGACACCAGCGTGCCCAGTCGCGCGTGCAGGTTGCTCTGCACGCGGAGCACCAGCAGCGAACCCAAACCGAACAAGCCGAGCGTGATGAGCGCCTCGGGCCACGAGACATCGTTGCTGTAGCGCTGGGCGATGTCGTTGATGAGCAGGAACGCGGCGGCGATCGCCGCCAGCATGAGCAGCGCCGGCGCCCGTCCGAAGTACACGTGCGTGAGCTGCAGCGAAAACAGCGCCAGCAGCAACCCGCGATGATAGTCGTGGGGTTCGGCCAGGACAAAGACCAGCAGAAACACGACCACGAGGTCGGCCACCACCATGAGTGTCGACAGCGTGCGCCCCGCCGCTCGGGTGCGCTGCACAAGCGCCCGGATGCCCAGTACGAGCGCCACGTAAGTGACCGCCACCAACCCCAGGACGCGATCGACCGCATCCGGCCCGACGGTGACGTAGGCCACCGACGACAGCTTCAGGACGCCCGCGCTCCGCAGGCCGACCGCGATGATCGCCGCGACCAGCGCCAGTAGCAGGCGGTATCCCGTCTGCCAGAGCAGGATATCGGCGTTGGCAACGTCAGGGCGGAGGGGTTCTTTAGTCATCGGATTGGTAGGGAGGACAATAGCGCGTCGGCGGCGTGTCCACCAATGCCCGCCACGGTCCATTCCCCCCCGTTGGACGCCCGGCCCGAACATTCGTCATCTCGACACCTGGGGGAGAGTCGGCCGTGATCACGTGGGGCTCACGCGCGAATTGTGCGCTATTTTACCTGCTATGACGACCATCGCCCAAGCCGACTTCATTCAGTCCATCGCCGACGCGCTCCAGCACATCTCGTACTTCCATCCGCTGGATTACATCCATGCGCTGGGCGACGCCTACGAGAAAGAGCAGAGCCCGGCCGCCAAGGACGCGATCGCGCAGATTCTCACCAACTCGCGCATGTGCGCCGAAGGACATCGCCCCATCTGCCAGGACACCGGCATCGTGGTGGTGTTCCTCAAGGTCGGCATGAACGTGCGCTGGAATGCCACGATGTCCGTGCAGGACATGGTGAACGAAGGCGTGCGACGCGCCTACCTGCAGCCCGACAACGTGCTGCGCGCGTCGATCGTGGCCGACCCCGCCTTTACGCGGAAAAACACGCGCGACAACACGCCGGCGGTGGTGCACGTCGAGATCGTGCCGGGCGACACCGTCGAGGTGAAGCTGGCGGCCAAGGGCGGCGGCTCGGAGAACAAGTCGAAGTT
>CAITQY010000268.1 GCA_903894655.1 uncultured Gemmatimonadota bacterium | reverse complement strand
TCGTCGCGCGTGCATACACCGGGTAGTACACCTCGGGGATCAGCACGACGTCGCCCGGATTCGTATGCGAGAGCATCAACTCGGCGATGCCCTCTTTGGACCCGGCCAACGCGAGCAGCTCACTCCCCGCGTCAATGCTCACGCCAAAGCGCGTGTGCAGATAGCCCGCCACCGCCTGGCGAAAGAGCGGATGCGCCCGGAACTCCGGATAGCCACTCAACCCGCGATCGGCCGCCGTCCGCTGCATCGCCTCGACCACGACGTCGGGGATCGGACCATCGGGGCTGCCGATGCCGACATCGATCAGAGACTTACCGGCGGCGCGCTGCCGAATACGACGCGCGTCGAGTTCGTAAAACACATACGGCGGAATCGCCGCGAGGCTATTGAGCGACATCCTGAAAAGTAAACGGGAAGCCGCGACGCCTACAGCAGCGACACCGGGTCGCGGTCCACGGTCAATCGGAGTTCATGCATCTTCGGCACCGGGCAGCGCTCGGCGATGTAGCGCGCCACCCGCGTCATCAGCTTGGGCTGCGATGATTTGAGCAGGAAGTGCCACCGCCACCGGTCCTTGATGCGATCGATCGGACACGGCGCCGGCCCCACGAACACCAGGTCGCGCAGCCCCTGACGCTCCACCAGCCGCTGGACCCAGTTGGCCGCCGCCACCGCCGTCGCCGCGGTCGCGGCCTGATCCAGACCGCTCACCATCACATTGGCGATGCTCACGAAGGGCGGATAGGCCGGCATCCGACGCGCCCCGAGTTCCTCGCGCACGAAGCCCGTGACGTCGTGCGTGATCGCGTGACGGATCGCGTGACTGGTCGGCATGCGCGTCTGGATAATCACATCGCCCCCCTTGGGCCCACGCCCAGCGCGCCCAGCCACCTGGCTCACCAGTTGAAATGTCCGCTCGGACGCCCGGAAGTCGGGGAGATTCAACCCGGTATCCGCATCGACCACCCCGACCAGCGTGACGTTCGGAAAGTCGAGCCCCTTGGCGATCATCTGGGTGCCCAGCAGGATGTCCACCTCGCCGCGACCCACACGATCAAGAATCTGCGTGTGCGCCCACTTACCGCTGGTGGTGTCGACGTCCATCCGGGCGATACGCGCCTCCGGAAAGCGCTCGGAAAGCACGCGCTCCACCTGCTGCGTTCCCAAGCCGCGACGACGCATGGTGTCCGCCGAACACTGTGGACACACCGCCGGCACCGGCTGTTGATGCTGGCAGTAGTGACAGACGAGCATCTCCGGCACGCGATGGTACGTGAGCGAGATGCTGCAGTGCGGGCACACCGGTACGTCGCCGCACGCGTTGCATTGCATGAACGACGAATAACCGCGACGGTTCAGCAACAGCAGGCTCTGCTCGCCGCGCACCAATCGCTGCTCGAGCGCCACCAGCAACGACGTGCTGAATACGCCGAGCGTTTCGTCGAACGGCGCGTTGGGATTGCGCTCCTTCACCGCCTGCTTCAACTCCACGCGCATGTCCACCACCGTCACCGGTGGAAGCTGCGCACCGGCAGCGCGATCGGGCAGCGTCAGCCGGATCGCCTGACCGCGATCGGCCCGTTCCCACGTTTCCAGGCTCGGCGTGGCACTCCCCAGCACCACCACGGCGCCTTCGATGCGCGCGCGCACGATCGCCGCTTCACGTGCGTGATAACGTGGCGTTTCCGACTGCTTGTAGCTGCTCTCGTGCTCCTCGTCCACGATCACCACGCCCACGCGCTCGAGTGGTGCGAACAGCGCTGAGCGGGCACCGACGGCGATGCGCCGTTCACCGCGACGCAGCGATTGCCACGCATCGAGGCGCTCACCGTCGCTCAGCCCCGAATGCAGCACGGCCACATCGTCACCGAACGCCCCGCGGAAACGATCGACCGTCTGTGAGGTGAGCGCAATCTCCGGCACGAGCACGATGGCGGTCTTGTCGCGCTGCTGCAGGATCGCGCGCAGCACCTCGATGTACACCAGCGTCTTGCCGCTGCCGGTCACGCCGTGCAGCAAAAACACTTGTCCCGGATCGCCGGCGAGAATGGCGCGCACCGCTTCCTGCTGCGCGGCGCTCGGGTTGGGCGGCGGCAGTGTACCGGCGCGATCGGCAAACGGATCGCGCTGCTGCACTTCATCACGGATGTCCACGAGCCCGCGCTTGGCCATCGCCGTGAACACACCGGCGCTGCAGTTAGCCTGAATGCGCAGCGATTCCAGCGGCGCGGCGCCACCCTGCGCTTCCAGCAGATCGTACACGACCCGCTGTTGCTTGGCGCGGGCGAACGTCTGCTCCCGCTGCAGCAACGACGGCAGATCCATCACGATACTCACCATGCGCTGCGTGCGAGACGCCGGGGCCGGGGCCTTGGCGGAACTCAGCGCGGTCGGGAGCATCGAGCGCAGCGTCAGCCCCAGCGGCGCGGCATACCAGTCGGCAATCCACTTGGCCGTCTGCAGCAACGCGGCGGGCAACGACGGCACATCATCAACGACGGCCTGAATCGGCTTGAGCGTGATCCCCTCCGGCGGCGCGGTGGTGCCGAGACAGATGCCGATCTCCGGGCGATTCCGGAATGACACCAGCACGCGGGTGCCTGGCGCGATCGGCACGGCAATCCCTTCGGGCACACGATAGGTGAACGTGCGGAAGAGCGGCGCCGCCAGCGCCACCTCAATGCATCGGGACGCCTCGTCCGGCGACGTCAGCGGCGCTGCACGCCGAGCCCCGGCGCGTCGCTGAGGGTGACCTGTCCGTTGGGGATCGACGGTCCGATGAACGGGTCGTCGGAGAGCAAAGCCGCC
>CAITQY010000267.1 GCA_903894655.1 uncultured Gemmatimonadota bacterium | reverse complement strand
TGGGATTGATCGCGCTGATCGTGATGGCGATGCCGATCCCGTTCATTCTGCTGTTCGCCGTGGTGCAGCCGCCCGTCACGTCGGTGATGCTGCAGCGCGTCGTCACCCGCACGATACACGGCGATCGTCCCATCTGGCCGGCGCACACCACGGTGTCGCGCGCCGGGCTCTCACCGAATTTGCGGCGGGCCGTGCTCGCGTCGGAAGACGACCGATTCTATCTCCACTTCGGCATCGATTTGGTGGAGATCAACAACGCGCTCGAGCGGCAGCGTCGCGGCGGGAAGCTGCGGGGGGCCTCGACGCTGACCCAACAGGTTGCGAAAAACCTGTTTCTCTGGAACGGACGCTCCTTCGTGCGGAAAGGCATCGAAGCCTACATCGCGCTGCTGCTCGAGCTGCTGTTGTCAAAGGAACGCATTCTCGATCTGTATCTCAATCTGGCTGAATGGGGCCCCAACGCGTTCGGGGCAGAAGCCGCCGCACGGCTGCATTTCAATAAAAGCGCCGCCAAACTCACGCGGGACGAGGCGGCACGACTGGCGGCCATCCTCCCGGCCCCGCGCCGCTGGTCACCGAAGGGGTCGATCGCCACACGTCGTGCGGCAACGATTTTGGTGCGCATGCAGTACGCCGCGCCGAAGACCGAACCGCCCGCTCCGGCGAGAAAGCGACGCAAGCCGTAAGCAACTCGTACGCAATTCGTACGCACTTCGTACGCACTTCGTAAACACGCCGCGCCGGCGCCGCATGGCGTCAGCTGCCGATGACCAGCCCGCCGTCGACGCTGAGCACGGCCCCGTTGATGAACGCGGCCGCGTCCGACACCAGGAAGCAGTACGCGTTCGCGACGTCCTCGGGTGAGCCGAGGCGACCCGCCGGGGTGTGGGCGAGCATGGCGTCGAGCGCCGACGCGGGCATCTGCGCGGTCATGTCGGTGGCGATGAATCCGGGCGCGATCGCGTTGACCGTGATGTTCCGCTTGCCGAGCTCGCGCGCCCACACCTGCGTCATCCCGATCACGCCGGCCTTCGTGGCCACGTAGTTCGTCTGCCCGAAGTTGCCGTTGAGTGCCACCACCGACGACGCGTTCACGATGCGTCCGCCGCCGCGCTTGAGCAGTTCGGGGACCACGGCCTGCGTGCACGTGTACACCCCCTTGAGATTCACGGCGACGACGGCATCGAACTCGTCGTCCGTCATACCCCCGGTCGCGGCGCCGTCCTTGATCTTGACCAACTGCGCATCGCGCGTGATGCCGGCGTTGTTGATGAGAATGTCGATCCCGCCGAAGCGGGCGACGGTCGCCGCGACGGCCGCGTTCACGCTGGCGCGTTGCGTCACATCGGCCTCGACGAAGTACACCTCCAATCCTTCATCAACGAGCGCGGCCGCTGCGGCTTCACCCACGGCCGTCACGCGATCCCAGATCGCCACGCGCGCACCGCTGTGCGCGAGACGACGCGCGGTGGCGCGTCCAATGCCGTTGGCGCCGCCGGTCACCACCGCGACACGCTCTGTCAGATCGATATGCATGCGCGCGAAACTATCGTGCGACCTCAGCCGTGCAAGAGGAAAGCTGTCGGTACCTTTCCTTGTGTGCAGCAGCGTGTGAAGCACCGTGAACTCCACCTTCACCACGTGCGCACCCTTGGTTCGGGACAAAACCACCGTTACACTGCCTGTACAGCTCACGGGAGAGCCCCGTGTGCCCAATCATCACGCCTCCGTGTCGACTCGCGCCCCATTCATGCGTACCCGTCAATTGTTCGCGCTCGTCTTAGGCGCGGCCGTCGCTGTTGGCACGATGCTCTCTCCGTCCGTGGCGTCCGCGCAGTCCGCGACCAAGTCTGCCGCGACCGCGGCCAAGACCAAAGCCAAAACCAAAGCCAAGACGAAAGCCAAGACCAAGGCGCGGCAGGCGTCGACCGTGGGCGGCGCGACCGACAGCACGAAGCGAAAAGTGCAAGGTGCGCTCGGTCCGCAGTCCGGCGATCGTCACCTCGCCTTCAAGGGGACGGGGAGCGACCTCGATTCGCTCTGGCCCGTGAAAACGCCGCCCCCGTTACCGGGATCCATCCTTCCCGCCAAGCGCGTCTTGGCCTATTACGGCAACCCGCTCTCGAAACGCATGGGCATTCTCGGCGAATTCGAAACGAGCGACATGCTCGCCAAGCTCGAGCGCGACGCCGCGGAGTGGACGCGTCTCGATCCGGCGCATCCGGCGCAGCCCGCGCTGCACCTCATCGCTATGGTCGCCAACCCCGATCCGGGACCGAGCGGCAAGTATCGCACGCGCATGGACAGCGCGCTGATCGAGAAGGTGTACGGATGGGCGAAGTCGAAGAACGCGCTGCTCTTCGTCGATTTGCAAGTCGGCCAGAGCACGCTCGAGCAGGAGCTGCCGTGGATCGAGAAGTTCCTGATGCGCCCCGACGTCCACCTCGGCATCGATCCCGAGTTCTCGATGAAAGCGAAGGGCGCGGTGCCGGGTCGTCGCATCGGCACCTACGACGCCGCGGACATCAACTACGCCATTCGTTTTCTCGCGAACGTGGTCGACAAGTACAAGCTGCCGCCCAAGATGTTGGTGGTGCATCGCTTCACGCCGAAGGGCGTGACCAACGCGCGGAACATCAAGCTCGACCCTAAGGTGCAGGTCGTGATGCACATGGACGGATTCGGTGCCCCGTCGCTGAAGCGCGACACGTACTATCGCGACATCAAACGCGAGCCGGTCCAGTTCACCGGCTGGAAGCAGTTCACGAAGGCGAAGAACGACAAACCGGCCACGACCCGTGAAGCAATTTTGCGCCTGTGGCCGGCGCCGCTGTACATCCAGGTGCAGTGACCGCTGCGCTCAGGCACGGCTGACGACTGCCGCCCGACCGACCGACGGCAGCAGTGCCGTCGGCGGGCTGACCTGTGCTGGATTACTGCTCCAGCACGCAGACGCAGGTGTTGGCGTTGCCGATGTCGATGCCGACGCTCGTCGTCCCCGGGGCCGCGTCGCGGGCCGCCATGAATGCGTAGCCGAGGGCCGCGAGCGTGAGCGGCTCGGGAGCAACGTGCACGGTGAGCGAGGAGCCGAACTCCGCCCGCACCGCCTCGATCATGGACGGATACAGCGCACCGCCGCCGGTGATGTAGAGGTCCTCGGCGCGATCGAAATCTTCGGGCGTCCATGCATTGGCCAGCGCCGGCGTGATGACGTTTTCCATGTATGCGTCGAGCGCCCGCTTGCGGTAATCGAGCAACGAGATGCGCTCGCGCCCCAGCGTGATGCGCCCTGAACGGAAGTGGGCATCGAACTGGTGCTCGGTGCGCAGTCCGATCGGCATGGTGCGCGCCACGTCATGCATCGCGCGTTCCACGGCGTAGCGGATGCCGGGCAACGACACAGACGATCGCTGCACCAGACCGGTCGGCGTGGCGAGGGCGGCTTCGCAGGTGCCGAAGCCGAGGCTGATCATGAAGTGGCTGCCGGTGGCACGCGTCGGGCCTTCGCGCAACGCGACGTCGCAGGCCGCGATCTCACTGATCACCGAAACATTCGAGACCTCGACGGCGAGGCGCTCCACCTGCGGGCCGCCGACCGGGCGGGCGTCAAAGCCGATCGGTTCGCCGCGCGAGAGCAGCGTGGTGGCCGCCTCCGCGTTGCTGCGTACCGTCGCGGTGGGGAAGCCGGTGCCGACGGAGAGCGGCCCCGTACGTCCATGGGCGGCCACGAGCAGCGCGGCTTTCAGCAACAAGCGGTAGTCGCGCTGGTCGGGCGTCGCATTGACGATGCGTCCCGGAGAACGGCCCTCTGACAACGCGATGTCACCCACCAGCACGACCTGACCCCGGTCGGTGAGGACCAGTTGCTCCACCAAGGATCCCTGACGAAGGTCCAGGGCTGGAGGGGCGGTTTCGACGACGCT
>CAITQY010000266.1 GCA_903894655.1 uncultured Gemmatimonadota bacterium | reverse complement strand
CGCACCAGCTGCGCGAGGAACCACGCCGACTCGCCCTTCGCAGTGCATGTTATCGCATGCGACTCTCCCGATTCCTCCCCATGCTGCTGCTCGGCGGGCGTGTGCTTGCCGCCCAGCCATCCACGCCTGCGTCCGCACCTGCGTCCGCACCTGCGCCCACGGCGGCAGGCTACGTACTCACCGAATCGATGATCCCCATGCGGGATGGAACGCGACTCTACACGCGTATCCTCGCGCCCGCGAGCCCGGCGAAGCCCCTTCCCTTTCTGCTCATACGCACCCCGTACGGAGTAGACGGCAATACTCCGGCCAGTGTGGCTACGAGCTGGGGCTTCATGGCGCGCGACGGCTACGTGTTCGTGTTTCAGGACATCCGCGGCAAGTTCAAGTCGGAGGGACAGTTCGTGATGCAGCGGCCGCCGCGCGCCAACCGCGCCGATCCGAAGGCGATTGACGAAAGCACCGACGCGTATGACAGCATCGACTGGTTGCTCACGCACGTTCCCAACAACAACGGCCGAGTCGGGATGACCGGCGTGTCATATCCCGGTTGGACGACGGCAATGGCCATGCTCGATCCCCATCCGGCACTCAAGGCGGCGTCGCCGCAAGCGTCACCCGCCGACATGTGGAAGGGCGATGACTTCCATCACAATGGGGCGTTCCGTCTGAGCTACGGATTCGAGTACGCCACCATGATGGAGACCGGTAAGGATGTGCAGCAGTTCGACATGGACGCTTTCGATACCTATGAGTGGTACCTGCGGCTCGGCTCACTCAAGACGGTGAACGAGCGCTACTTGAAGGGATCGATTCCCACGTGGAACGACTTCGCGCAGCATCCCAACTTCGACGCGTTCTGGAAGCGCCAGGCAATGCCGGGTTACCTCGACAAAGTCACCGTGCCCGCGTTGCATGTGGCGGGGTGGTGGGATCAGGAGGACTTCTACGGACCGGTCACCATTTACCGCGAACTGGAGAAGCACGATCGCGAAGGGAAGAACTTTCTGGTCGTGGGGCCGTGGAATCATGGTGGCTGGATGCGCGGCGAAGGCGCCTCACTGGGCCCGATCCAGTTCGGGCAACCGACGGCGCGTTTTTTCCGGGACTCAATTATGGCGCCGTTCTTTGCGCGTCATCTGCACCCGGAGCAGCGCGACGTGGCCGGGTGGACGTTACCGGAAGCGCTCGTGTTCGAAGCGGGCAGCAACGTGTGGAAGCGTTATGACACGTGGCCACCCAAAGCCGCCGTGTCAGCGCGCAGCCTGTACATGCGCGAAGGGGGCGCGCTGGCGTGGGAGCCACCCACCTCGACCGCACCGGCGTACGACGCGTACGTGTCCGACCCGGCCAAGCCGGTGCCCTACCGCCAACGGCCGGTGCAAATGACCTACGGGCCGGGATCCACTTGGAGCACGTGGCTCACCGAAGACCAGCGCTTCGTGCACAATCGCCCCGACGTGTTGAGCTGGGAGCTGCCCACGCTTTCGGAGGACCTCACCATCGCCGGCGATCTGGCGGTCACCCTGCACGCGGCCACCAGTGGCACGGATGCGGACTACGTGGTGAAGCTCATCGACGTGTATCCCGACACGGGGATGAAGGAGCTCAAGATGAATGGCTACCAGTTCATGGTCGCCAACGACGTGTATCGCGCGCGCTTCCGGAAGAGCGACGAAAAGCCGGTGCCGCTCGTGCCCAACGTGGCCGAAGCGATTACCATCGATCTACACACGCAGGCGTACACCTTCAAGAAGGGGCACCGCGTAATGATCCAGGTGCAGAGCAGCTGGTTCCCGCTGATCGACCGGAACCCGCAAACGTTCGTGCCGAACATCTTCGACGCGAAACCGAGTGACTTCCGCGCGGCGACGCAGCGGATCTATCGCAGCAAGGCGAAGGCCTCGAAGATCGTGCTGCCGGTGGTCACGGGGATTCGGCCGTAAGGGCCACTCGGCTTATCCGTGTTTCTTCGGTGCAATCCGCGGTATCCGTGTTCCTGCTGTTTTCGATCTGTCCGCACCTCAAGCGGCAGTGCATTGGCAGGATCGCAACAGCCGGAACACGGATGATACGGATCACACGGAACCCACACGGATACGCAAAACGGTGACGCGGATTCGCGTTCTATTCGATCAATACAGGAGAACGCCGAGGGAGCGATTCCGACGTGGAACGACTTCGCGCAGCGTGCCGATGTCGACGACTGCCCGAGGCGTCAGGCGACGGCCGGCTCGCTCGACACGATCACGGCGCCCGCGTTGCACGTCGCGGGGGGGTAGGATCAGGAGAACTGCGAATGGCCCGTCACGACCTACCGCGATTTGAGGACGCACCATCGCGGTGGACCATCACTAGCGTGCGCTGTTTCGGCGGCGGGACACCAGCCCCATCGCGAGCAGACCAGTGATGATGAGGGCGGCGGGGGCGGGCTCCGGTACGCTGGCACTCGTCCCCTGACCGAGCGTCAGGTTGTCTACGGTAGGCCAGAGGCTCTCCTCATCAGACGGCTGCAGCGCCTGGATCGAGAACGAGATCATTGCGCCCGTGAGGGACACCACACCGAAGAACGTGTCGCCGGTCGGTGCCACGAGCGTTTGTGAATAGGTGCCGGTCGCATCGACATAGGTGACCACGATGTTGCCACTCTGGAAGAGTCCGTCGGCATCCGAGCCAAAGAAGTTGCCGCCGACGGCGGCGACACCACCGGTAAACGTCGAGAACGTCAGCACATTGGGCGCAAAGTCGATGGACAACCAGGGATCACCAACGGTGCCGGCACCGAACACGTTCACGTCATCCGTGACGGACGCCTTGTAGCTGTATGCACCAGCCGAGCGCGTGAGCGGCGACGCGGCAGTCCCGAGGGCGAATCCCGTAAATGTGTCGACCCCGGGATTGGTAATCGCTGCCAAAAACGAGACCTGACTGTTGTAGGTCATGAACTGCGCCTCGGCGATCGTGGGGATGGCCATCGTCGCCGCAACGGCCATTGTCCAGAGTTGCTTCCATCGCATTTACAGTCCTCGTCTCAGTTAATGAGTGCGATCCTTCCCGGCCAGAGCCCGTCGCGGAGCCCTCTTCAAATTTACTCTCGCTCCACACGTTGCAATCGAAGCACGGTGAGCACGCGAGCGGAGCTAGCAAACTCGAGCATAGTGGATGCGACGGCGTGTGGCGAGTCCAGCCACCACGCGCTCCACGCGGGTGCAATCGTTATCAGCGGCTGTCAGTGATTCCGCGGACGCATTGTCCGGCATTCCACGACTGTGGGCCAGTCTGGAATTGCGCACCTATCACGACCTGCCTCGCGCACGAGTGCGGCGACGCAGGCAGG
>CAITQY010000265.1 GCA_903894655.1 uncultured Gemmatimonadota bacterium | reverse complement strand
CGCCGTACTGGCCGCCGAACCGGCGCTCTCCCCCGACGGCATGGTTGGTGGGGCGCGCTACTGGGACGCCGCGACCGACGATTCCCGCCTCACCCTGGCCAGTGCGCTGGCCGCCCGTGAGTCCGGCGCGACGGTGGCCAATCACCTGTCGGTGGTGTCTGGGATTCACGCCAGCGGCTCCGCGAGCAGGCTCACGGGAGTGGTGGTCGAAGATACGCTCACCGGCGCCACGTTTTCGGTGCAGGCGCGGGTGATCATCAACGCGACCGGCCCGTGGAGCGATGCCACCGCCGCACTCACCGGCTCGCCACAAGGGTCGCAGCTGTTCGGGTCGGCCGGCGCGCACATCGCGGTACCGCGCAACCGCGTGGGCAACAACGACGCTGTCACCATCGTGTCGCCGCTCGATGGCCGGGTGATGTTCGTGCTACCGGCCGGGGCACATACGATCATCGGCACCACCGAGCGTCCCGCGCACGCCGGCCCCGACGACATCCGTTCCACGCGCGCCGAGGTGACGTATCTGTTGCAGTCGGTGAACCGGTGCTTCCCGTTCGCGCAGCTCACGATGGATGACGTCGTGTCGGCGTGGTGTGGCATTCGTCCGCTGGCGGCTGCGCGCGCCGGTGAGCACAGCGCCAACGCCGCGTCACGCGAGCATGCCATCACCCATCGTGCGGACGGTCTCGTGAGCATCACTGGCGGCAAGCTCACCACCTATCGCGCCATGGCTGCGGATGTGCTGGCCCACGCGCGCAACGAGCTGCCGAAGTCGGGGAGCGCCCCGACACCCACGCACGAGGCGTGGCCGAGTGAATCGACGCCATTGCCTGGTGGCGATGTCGTGTCACGCGACGCGACCGTGACCGAGGCGCGGGCAACGGTCCGTGACGCTGCGGTGGGCGAGCGCTTGGCGCTGGCGTACGGCAGCCGCTGGCGGAATGTGTGGAGCTATGTGCAGCGCGATGCCTCGCTCGGGGATCGCCTCTCCGACGAGTTGCCGTACCTACTGGCCGAGGTCGCCCACGCCGTGGAGCGCGAGATGGCCGCGTCGTTGTCCGACGTGCTGGTACGACGCACGCACGTGGCGTTTGAAACGCGCGACAACGGCCGCGCGGCGGCGCGGCGCATTGCGCCGATGATGGCCACGTTGCTGCGCTGGTCGGCCGACGACACGGCACAGCAATTGGTCGCGTACGACCTCGACGTCGCGCGGCTCTTCACGATCGACGACATGTAGTCGCCGCGCCTCACCTTTTTCGTTCACACGTGTGCCTGAATGCACCGATTGTGTCGTGTTCATTACCGGTGGCGCCTCCGGGCGGGCTCACCGCGGGGTGGTGCACGTGCGGGAGACAGCACCGCGGTAAGGCAGTTGGTCTGCGGTTCAAACGAACAGCTTTACCGCGGATTTCCGCGAATACCACACGGATTCGGCGTCGCGTAACTCACGCAGTCGGTGACTATGCTGTTCATCAGCGACGATTCGTGTCAATTCGCGGTGAGGTGTTTCGTCTGCGGTTCAAACGAACAGCTTTACCGCGGATTTCCGCGAATATCACACGGACTCGGCGTCGCGTAACTCACGCAGTCGGTGACTACGCTGTTCATCAGCGACGATTGAACCGCCCCGGGATTACAGGAGGCTCCACTTTGTGAGAACTTGGAGTCATGGCGAAATCCCGAACACATCGAT
>CAITQY010000264.1 GCA_903894655.1 uncultured Gemmatimonadota bacterium | reverse complement strand
CGGACGGGCGGCCGTTTTCACCGATCATGACCGCCAGGCGTGCCCCGTCGGGGCTCAGCTTCGGCGCGCCATACAGGCGGCCGTCGCGCACGAGGGTGTCGATGCGGTTGGTGGCGAGGTTCACGCGAATCAGCGCACGATCCCACGTGCTTCGCGACGACAGGCTGACGAGCAGTGTGCGTCCGTCGCGGCTCCAGTCGGCGAGCGCCAAGCGCGGTCCGCGGATGCTGTCGGTGACTGCCCCGATCGTGCGCCGTGCGCCGTCGGTAACCGAAATAAGGTGCAGCCCCGTGGGTGACGATGCGACGACGTGTTCTCCCGACGGCGAGAAGCCGGTCAGCGTGAAACGCTCGTCGCCGTTGCCGCGCGTACTGTCACCACGCGCACGTGGCGCAGGGCCGATCAGCCGTCGAGGCGTCGTATCCGTGAGACTCGCGAGATAGATCGCGCCGTCACGGGCAAACGCGTACCGGTCGCCGTCGGCGGCCTGAAGGACCGTGACACCGCGCAACGAGGCGAAGACGACGCGCGCGCTGTCGCGCCCGAGGCGGGCGAGCAACCGGGATTCGCTGCTCGGTCCGCCCTCATAATTCGTCTTGGCGTTGCGGTCTTCGCGCCAGCTGATACGCTGGCCGTCGGGCGAGGCGTTCCAACTCGTGATCTGCGACGCGGGGACGAGCGTGTCGAGGCGCGCCGAGGACGGCGTGAGCGCCACCACGATGGCACGATTGCCAAGTCGACGCAGTACGTCCCACGCGAGAAACGGTTCGGTGCCGACCTGCACCGAGATCGGCCCCCGCACGAGCGAGTCGAAGCGCGCGCGGACTTCGGTCAACCACTGCCGTTCCCGGATGGACAGCAGGAGCCGTCCGTCGTCGGTCCAGGACAGATCGCTGTTCTCTGCCAGCCGTGCGCCAGCGAGCGCCTGCACGCGAAGCTTTCGGGTGGCGACCTCCCAGATCAACAACTGCGGAGTGGTGTCACGGGTGGCGATCGCGAGGCGCTCGCTCTGCGCCGACCAGGCGAGCGTCCCGATCGTGCGCGGCGTGCTCAGGATGGCCGTCGTGTCGCCGGTCGCGGTGTTCAGGAGCAGCAAACGGGAAGGCGCCGGACGCGTGTAGCTCGGATCGCCATCGCGCGCCGCGACAAACCCCAAGCCGTCGCCTCGGCGGGCAATCCGCACCACCAGCCACTTTCCATCGGGCGAGTAGTCCCCGGCCGAGACCGTCCGAACGTCGAGCAGGTCGGCGGGCGTGAGGGCGGCAGATGGCGCGGCGGACGGAACGGCGCCCTGGGCGCGTAGCATCGAGGGGCCTACGACGGCCGCCAGGGCCAGCACAACCCTGATGGCGGCCGTGCGGAGCGTGGGGTGCGAGCGTACGGTCAAAAAGACGGGCATGGTCGGTTGGGAGAGTCGCACGGAGACCTTCAGGCGGGCGTACCGCCATGAAGGTGCAACCAATGGGAGGGTTCGGCGAGTCGCCGGCCACCCAATCCCGTTCGTGGCGCCGGTCAGGTCCGACTGATGCGGAGTTCGTCGACGTTGACGTGGGACGATCGGGTCACGGCCCAGAGCACTGCGTCGGCCACATCCTCGGGGCGTAGCATCGCCGCCCGCGGCGGGAAGCCCGGCGTGTTGTCCGGATCGATCGGATCCCAGATCGGTGTATCCGTTGCCGACGGGGCAATCAGCGTGGCGCGGATACCGCTCCCCCGCAGTTCCTCGCGCAATACTTCGTGCAGCGCGCGAGCGCCGAACTTGCTGGCCGAGTAGGCGCCGTTGCCGCTGTAGATGCTGCGATCGGCGACCGAACCGATCGTGATGACATGCCCTTGCCCGCCCGCCCGCATACGCGGCACGAAGGCATGCAGGAATCGAAACGGCGCGACGAGGTTGGCCTGCAGCGCCTGCTCGAAGATGGCGGGATCGGTACGTTCGATGGCGCCGATCGGAAAGACGCCGGCGTTGTTCACCAGGATCATCGGTCCGTCCGCCTCGTACCCGCCGATGACCTCAACCGCACGGTTCACGGCGTCGGCACTCGTGACATCGCACGGCACGGCGACTGCACCGCGCCCGATGACCGTGGCGACCTGTTCGAGATCACCAGCGGAACGGGAAATCAAAAAAACGCGCGCGCCAGCTGCGGCGAGCGCACCGGCCACAGCACGACCGATGCCACGTGTTGCACCCGTGACCACGGCCGACGCACCGCGGAGCATCAGAACGGCGCCGACGGACCGTGGGCCAACCGCAGGAATTCACTTCGCGTCTTGGAGTCGTCGCGGAACTGCCCCCGCAGCGACGAGGTG
>CAITQY010000263.1 GCA_903894655.1 uncultured Gemmatimonadota bacterium | reverse complement strand
CGTGACCGCAACAGTGTCGAAAAAGTCACGGCGATGTAGTGACTGCGCAGCATTGTGCGTGCGCTTACGCAGCACTGTGTTGCGGATCAATTTGCTCAACCGTCATACCACCGGCACTCCGTCAGACTTCAGCCCGCACAATCCATGGCCGGTTCGCAGATTCAACCACATCAGTCGCGGGATACCGCGATGGATTCGTTCCAAGACGACGCACCTCCAGCAGAATGGGGAGGGGGTCAGCAGCAGGCTGCCCCGGAGCGGACGGGACCGTCGCTCAGTCGATATCTCTCGGCACTGAATCGATTCAAATGGATGATCGTCGCCTTTGGCTTACTCGGTGGCGCCGGCGGGTACGTGGCAACCCAGTATATCGAGCCAGAGTTCGAGGTACGGGCTACCATTCTCCTTGAGCAAGGCACCGGCACTGAGGGCTCCAGCCGCGGGCCCATTCAGGGGGAGGAGCTGCTGCAGGCATCGGGTTGGAAGGATTTGCTGCGCTCCTTCGCCATCGCCGATCCGGTCGTCACGGAAATGGGACTTTTTGTCTCCCCGCAAAATGCCGCCGACAGCTCGCTGTTCCGGCCATTCCGCGTGGACCAGACGCGACTGCGCCCGGGGGATTACGTGCTCGCGGTCGCTGGTACCAGCTATACCCTGACCTTCATGGCCAAAGCGCAGGGAGCGGTTGGGGGAATCGTCGAAAAGGGGGCCGTCGGTGACTCGATCGGCCGGAACGTAGGGTTCCAATGGCAGCCGGCCGCCGCCAGCCTCGCCAATCGGTCGGCGCTGGCGTTCCGGGTACAGACACCTCGAGAGGCATCCATCGGCCTCATTAGCCGCATGGACATGAAGCTCGACGGCGGCAGTGCGTTCTTATTCCTCACGCTCACTGGTACGGACGCCACGCGCACGGCGGCCACTCTGAATGCGTGGGTCGAACAGTTCGTCGTAGTCGCGATGGCGCTCAAGAAAAAGAACGTGATGTCGGTCGCCACGATTCTGGATGGGCAGCGCGAGTACGCGGCCACTGGGCTCGCCCAAGCCGAGTCGGAGCTGGAAAGCTTCCGTGTGCGCACGGTCACTGAGCCGAATGAACGGCAAACGATTGCGCCAGGCATCGAGATGACCAACTCGCCGGTCTTCGACGCGTATTTCCGCGATCGCGTACTCGCCGACAATTATCAGCGCGATCGGTTGGCGCTGGAGCGCCTGCTCGATGCGGGTCGTCGCACCGGTACCATCACGCGTGAGGCCGTCCTGTCCATTCCGATCGTGAATGGCGATCCGGCGGCCGAGAATCTACGCCGCGCGCTCACCGAGCAGGCCGATCGCGAGCAATCGTTGCGACGCCTTCGGGAGAGCTACACCGACGAGTTCCAGAAGGTCAAAGACGAACAGGCGGCGCTGACCGCGCTGCGATCGACCACGCTTCCCAATGCGATGGGGTCGTATCTCGCCGAGCTGCGCCTGCGGGAGCAGTCGCTCAACGCGACCGTCGCCCAGAGCAGCAAGGATCTCCGAAGCATTCCGAGCCGCACGATCGAGGAGCAGCGGCTCAAGCGTCAGGTGGAAGTCAGCGCCGAGATGTATCGGAACCTGAACCTGAAGGCCGCGGAGGCCAAGCT
>CAITQY010000262.1 GCA_903894655.1 uncultured Gemmatimonadota bacterium | reverse complement strand
GTGGCGATGGTCCTTGGCGCGCCGGATGGCTTATCCGTGTTGGTTCCGTGTGATCGGTGGTGTCCGTGTTCTGGCTGTTTGCGGACTTGCCTGATCACGACCGGTGGTGACGCCGACGGATCGTGAACCGCCGGAACACGGATAGACGGATGGCACGGTAACAACACGGATTTACTCCGGGTGTGCGACCGAGCACGTCGCCGATCCAACGGCGCTGCATTTTTTTGATTGACCAACACCACAGCGATGCGTCGGCGCGCGCCACTTGGGCAATCACTCGTTCCTGCTCGGGCCGTCCTTGGTCGGCTGTTTGACGACGGCCGTCCCCATCACACGGATCGTCGTGCGGCTGCCTATCTCACGCTCCATGCAACCAGTCGGGGGGGGATGTGGGGGCTTGCCCGGTCCGGGCCGCTTCCACGCACTCGGCCAATGAGCCAAACCGCACCATGCGACCCGACAGGCCGGGTGCATAATGGGCGTACTTGCCGGAATTGGTCATCAAGTTGCGGGCCTTCGGGGGCATCAGCGGTTCGGTGATCGAACACCAACAGATGTCGGGGAACAGCTGCGCGCCAAAGGCCTCAAGCCGCGCCATCGTACCCTCGGCGCGGGCACGGGCCAGCACGTCTTGCCCCACGGTGATGATGACTTCGGTGCCGGCCGCACGGTGGCCGACGGCCAGATCGGCCACCGCGCGACATTCGGTCAGTGAGAAATGCGGGCTGCCAAAGGCGACCAGATCGATCTGCGGCGGCCCCAGGTTGAGTTCCGCCCACACGCGCGCCAGGTCGGCGCGGGTGACGGTGACATGGTCGGTGGGCTCCGGAAATTCCGCTGCCTCGGGTGTGTGGCCGGCGACATGCAGCATCGGCGCGGCCGAGGTGGTGCCAAACGCGGCGCACATCGCCTTCAGATCATCGCGCGAAGGGACGGTCGCCTCCAGTCCGGTCAACAGGGGGATGCGGTCCGGCGCCAGCTGGCCGGCGAGATAGCCCAGCATTGGCCACAGTGCGTCATCATACCCCTGCGGCAGGTCGACATGCAGCCGGCGGCGGGCGGCGCGGTTGGCGGGTACATAGACGCCGGATAGCGGTGCGCGCCCGGTCATGGCGATGAAAAGATCGAGATAATCGGGGTGTTTCACCGTGCGCGCCGCCAGCACGGTATTGGCGAAGATCACCGCGTTCGATTCCGACCAGCCGATGTTCTCGCCCGCCTCTGGCGCGGTCTCCAGCAGGTAGGGCGCACAGGTAAACGTGGGGCGTGCGCCCATCTTCACATACGCATCGGCCAGACGGGCGGCGCGCAGGCCAAAGGTGTCCGGCACACCTTGCGTCCGCCAATTGCCGTGATCGACCGAGATGGCATTTATCGTGGTGGGGATGCAGACGCGCCCGCCCATCTCGGCCATCGTTTCGGCAAAGCGCAGGTTGGCCGCGTTGGCCAGGATGCAGCCATCGATATGGCCTTGGGTGACATCGACCAGGGCCGTGGCGCCCTGCAGCGCCGCCATGGCGCAGATCACCTCCATCGCGATGCGCCGGGCCGGACCATCAGCGCCATCCAGCATGGCGCGATCCTGTGCCGACAGGGTGAGCACGGCCACCGCCGGGGGTTCCAGTGGCAGGGCGACCCCGTCGACGATCAGGGCACCTTCGGTTAACTCGGCGCTCTGTGCCGCCATCGCCATCGCAAACGCCTCGGCCTCCATTCGCACCACCGGCACCGGTCGGTCAAACATCCGACCCGCAATCATCGCACCAAGGGTGACCACATCCTCGGCCTCGCGGAACACGAATGCCGCCGGCGCGATACCGTTCAGCGCCAGATCCAGCATGACACCGCTGCCGCTGCACGATCCGCGCGTGGTCGGCATCACCAGCACCTTTCCCGCCAGCGATTGCCCACAGAGGGGGTGATGCACGTCGATCACGATGCCCGTGAGCGGATCAACGCCGCCCCAAAAGCTGAGACCGTCTTCGCATGCGAGCACCGTGCCCATTGCACAGCCGGCGATGATGGATTGGCCGGTCATCGGGCGTGACTCGCGACAGCCTGCTCTGGTTTCATCGTGGGCTGCTCGTGATAGCGGACATTGGACAAGAGCTCTCGTGTCTGGTGGTGTGGTGGGGCATTGAAGAACCGTTCAGACGTCAAACAGCATATAGGCATGGGACATCGCTCGAACGCAAGCAATGGCGATGCGCGGCAGGTCCCGGCGAACTTTAAAGATCGGGTAGTCGGCAGCACGCTCTCGCGCTTCATTCCCGCTACATTGCCCGTCGTCTATGAAAAGCCTGACGTGACATCGAACCCACTGCGGTCCACGCCACCGGTGTTGGCGGCTCTGGCCGTTGCGCTGATCGCCCTCGCCGCGCCGACGCATCTGGCGGAGGCCCAGGCGCAGGGGCAAACACCGTCGGCGGCACCGGCCCGTGGCCAGCAGGCGTGGCGCGATGCGCTGGCCGACTCTCTGGTGCGCCGCGCGATCGATCGGCGCAGCGTGCAACTCGCCGACAGCACGCTGCTGAGCTACACCGCCAGTGCGCACGGCTTCCTGGCGTTTCTGGCGCAGCTGGGCGAAGGCGTGATCATTCCGCCCAAGGTGGTGCAGAGCGAAGAGCTACAGCTGTCGCTCGCCTGGTGGCAGCCGGGGCGCAGCGCGCAGCGATTGGTGGGTCGCCGGGATACCACGCTGCTGCCGGCGGACGTGGGCTACTATCGCGATCGCTACAGCGTGGTGCTCGACAACCTGCCCGATCGTATTCGACTAGGCGACGGTCAGGACGTGCGCGACGTACCGCATCCGCTGGCCGCGCTCGCCCCGCGAATGTACGAGTACGCCATGGGCGCGGCGCTGCGTATTCGCATTCCCGGTCGCGAGATCGTGGTGGACGAAGTGAAGTTCCGTCCGCGCGATGCGGCGCAGCCGGCGGCGGTGGGCTCGGTGTATCTCGATCGCGAAAGCGGTGCGGTGGTGCGGTTGTCGATGACGTTCACACGCGCCGCGATCATCGACAAGCGCATCGAAACGCTGGTGGTGACGCTCGAAAATGGACTGGTGCGCGAGCGCTATTGGCTGCCGCGCCGGCAAGAGGTGGAAGTGTCACGCGGCAGTACGTGGTTCGATATTCCGGCACGCGGCATCGTGCGCGGCCGCTGGGAGATCTCGGGATACACGGTCAATGAGCGCGTTCCGCCGGCCACGATGCTGCTGCCGCGCTGGAGTGCTGCGCCGCGCGATTCGGCCAAGGCGTACCCGTTCACCGGTCGCGTAATCGACGCGTTGCCGCCGGAGATTCAAATCGCGAGTAGTGAAGAGGTGGTGCGCGCCCGCGTGCAGGCCGAGGCCGCTATTCGCAGTTCCATGCTCTCGCGTCCCACGACGGCGTCGGTGACGGGTCGCGGCATCAGCGATCTCGCCCGCTACTCGCGCACCGAGGGGCTCTCTCTCGGGATCGGCGCGTCACATCGCAGCCGCCTTGGTGTGCAGGTGGGTGGTCGGGTGCGCTACGGACTGAGCGATGAGCAGTTCAAGGGGCAGTTGGCGATCGGTCCGGTGCCGGCGTTCGGACGCACGCCACTCATTCAGCTGTTTGCCGAGCGCGACTACCGCGATCTCGCGTTCGCGGAGCGGGCCGGCGTCACGAACTCGCTGGCCGCCGCGCTGTTTGGGAGCGACTACAGCACGCAGGTGGATACACGCGCCGTCGGTCTGTTGTGGCGCCGCAAGCCCACGAGTGCGTTCACGTGGCGGCTGGCCTACGAGAGCGATCGGCCCTTGTCGGTACCGGCGTCGTCGGTGTCGGGGCGATTTGCGCCGGCGCTGGCCGCGTGGGAGATCGAGGGGGTACGCGCCGAGATGCAGGGCACGGGCGGTTGGGTCGGGGCCGACGAGCGCGGGGCGCGAGGGACCTGGTCGCTGCAGCTGAGTGCCGGTGCCTTCGAGGGATTCGGTCCTCCAGCGGTGGCCGATCTGTTCGCGATTCAGCCGCTGCTGCGGCCGCTGGTGGCCCGTGCCCAAGGGCTGGTGCAGATCACGAAGCCGTTGGGCGGTGATCGGGCGCTATTTCTGCAGACGTTCGGCGGCGTGGCCGGTGGACGTGACCTGCCGCCGCAGTGGCTGATCTTCGCCGGCGGCCCGTGGTCGGCGCCCGGCTTTGACTTCCATGCGTTTGCGTCGCGGGCGATGCTGTCGCAGCGGCTCGAGTTCCGGCAGCCCATGCCGGCGCCATCGATTCCGCTCAGGCGGTGGGGGAAGTCTCCGCCGCACGTCACGCTCGCACCGTTCGTGCAAGTGCTGGCCACTGCCAGCGGAACACCAGATCGCCCCACCACAGCGGCGTTGCGCCCTTCGGCCGGCATGGGCGTGCTCTTTTTTTACGATCTGGTGCGGGCCGATGTGGCGCGCGGACTACGCGACGGGCAATGGCGCTTCGCCATCGACATCGATCGCGGCTTCTGGGGGATTCTCTGAGCGAGCGCTACGACGCGGCGTACTTCGACAAGTGGTACCGACATCCCACGCATCGGGTGAAGACGGCGGCTGAGCTCACTCGGCAGGTGTCGTTCGTGGTGCACACGGCCGAGTGGGTGTTGGGGCGACGCGTGCGCACGGTGCTCGATGTGGGCTGTGGCGAGGGCAACTGGTATCCGGCACTGCGGGCGCTGCGTCCCCGCGTGGCGTATCACGGGGTCGATCCAAGCGCGTATGCGGTGGCCAAGTTCGGCGCGCGCCGGCATCTGCAGCAGGGTGGCATCGAGGATCTCGACACACTCGATCTGCGCGAGCAGTACGATCTGGTGGTGTGCTGCGGCATGCTGAATTATCTGTCGCTCCCGCAGCTCACGAGCGGCATGGCGCAGGTCGCGCAGCGCACGGGCGGCATGGCGTATCTCGAGCTGTTCACGAAGGACGATCACTTCGAAGGAGATACCGATTGGCCCGCGCCCAAGTCGGCGTCGTGGTATCGCGGACTGATGCAGCGGAGCGGGCTCGTCCCCGTGGGCATGCAATGCTATGTGGCGGAAGTGGAGCAATACCGGGTCTCTTCGCTGGAACGGCTGTAGATTCTGCCCCATGACAGATCGGATTGCTGTGCCGACGCGCTGGTCGACGTTTCTCGAGGAGCTCCGCGCTGAGCGCCGCGCCGGTGATGCCCAACGTCCGATGCGGGCGTTGGCGGAAGAGTTCGCTGGCCGTGTGTTGGCGCTGCTTTTTCCGCAGTTTGCGCATCCGTCGCGACTGGGTGTGGCGGACGTGAACGAAGAAGCGGCGCAGGTCGAAGCGCTGTTGCGTGCAGCGATTACGCCGATGGTGCATGACGTCGAGCCAGTGGTCGCCACGTTCCTGAATCGGTTGCCGGATGTGCGTGCGTCGCTGCAACTCGATGCCGCGGCGATTCTGTCGGGGGATCCGGCGGCCGAGAGCTTGGAAGAAGTGATCGTCGCCTATCCGGGCTTTCTCGCTACGGCGGTGCATCGCGTGGCGCATGAGCTGTACGTGCTGCACGTGCCCGTCTTCCCGCGGTTGCTCTCCGAGTGGTCACATCGGGAAACCGGCATCGACATTCATCCGGGTGCGGTCCTTGGTGCGTCGTTTGCAATCGACCACGGTACCGGCGTGGTGATCGGTGAAACGAGCATCATCGGTGATCGCGTGCGACTGTATCAGGGCGTGACGCTGGGGGCGCATGCGGTCAGCAAGAAGTTGGCGCATCAGAAGCGGCATCCTACACTGGGCAACGATGTGGTGGTGTACGCCAACGCGACCATTCTGGGCGGGACTACGGTGATCGGCGATGGATCGATCATTGGCGGGAACGTCTGGATGACCTCGTCGGTCCCCGCGCGGTCGGTGGTGCAGTTCTCGAGTCGGGTGGAGCAGCGCCCGACGGACGACGGACTCGAGTTCCATATCTAGCGGTTCACGCCGGTACTCAGCCGCCGCGTTCAGCGGATGCACCGTTCGCTCACTCTCAGCTCACTGACTCATGCGCGTCTCCACGATTCTCGACACCATCGGCCATACGCCGCATGTGCGTCTGCATCGCTTGTTCGATCCGCGTGTGGAAGTATGGATGAAGCTCGAACGGGCGAATCCGGGCGGCAGCATCAAGGATCGGATCGCGATGGCGATGATCGACGATGCCGAACAGCGCGGTTTGCTTACGAAGGACAGCGTGATCATCGAGCCGACGTCGGGGAATACCGGTATCGGGTTGGCGATGGTGGCGGCCGTGAAAGGCTATAAGCTGGTGCTGGTGATGCCGGAGTCGATGTCGATTGAGCGTCGCACGCTGATGTCGGCATACGGTGCCACCTTCGATCTGACGCCGCGCGAGCTGGGCATGAGGGGCGCGATCGAACGGGCGAACGAACTCGTGGCCAGTACACCGAACGCCTGGATGCCGCAGCAGTTTACGAACGACGCGAATATTCGCGTGCATGCACTGACCACGGCGCGTGAGATTCTCGCCGATTTTCCGGATGGCGTGGATTATCTGATTACAGGCGTGGGGACCGGCGGTCACATCACCGGCTGCAGCGAAGTGCTGAAGCAGCACTGGCCGGCGATGAAGACGTACGCGGTGGAACCGGCGAAGTCGGCGGTGATCAGTGGCGGGGCGCCGGGGCCGCATCGCATTCAGGGGGTCGGGCCGGGCTTCATTCCCGACAACCTGCATCGCGACACCCTCGATGGCGCCATTCAGGTCACCGAAGAAGCGGCGTTCGATTACACCCAGCGCTCGGCGCGCGAAGAGGGGATCCTGGTTGGCATCTCGAGCGGCGCGTCGCTGGCGGCGGTGGCGCAGAAGATCCCCGACATGGCGGACGGCGCGCGTGTGCTCACGTTCTGCTACGACACCGGCGAACGGTACCTGTCGATTGACGGGCTGTTTCCCGCATGACGATGTGGCGGCGTGTCATGACGGCCAGCGTGCTGTTTATGCCGGCGTTGGCGAGGGCGCAGGTACCGGTGACGCCGAAGGCGGCACCGACGGTGGCACCGACGGCGGTGACACCGAAAGTCACGCGCGCCGATCTCGCGGCCGCGTACATGCGCGTGGATGCGGCGTACACGCAGCGGGAGATCGCGAAGACGTTGCCGGACAGTCTGCGCGCTGCGGTGAACCGTACGGTGGACCGCGCAGCATTGAGTTTCTTTAGCGGGCAGTTTGCGGCGGCCGTCAGCACGATCGATGCCGCCGCCGCGCAGCTGACCGGCGCGGCCTCCATTCCGCCCGTGCCACCAGCCGGGCCGCGTTCGTTGAACGGTGCGCCGGCCAGTGCCGCGCGCGACGAGTATCTGGCACGACTGGCGGCGGTGGATAGCACGGGGCCGCTGGCGCAAGCGCTGTTGTCCACCCGCGAGCGTGCCAAGCTGCTGGTAGACGTGCCGTCGCCCGAGCGGAGTGCCGAGTTCCTGAACGATCCCGCGAAGTTGTCGCGCGATCTGGCGCGTGAAGTGAGCGTGCTGGAACGCGGACGTGATCCATTCATCGGTCTGGTGGGCGATTTCTGGCGCGTGTACCGCGGTGCGAACAACACGCTGGTGCCGATGCGCCTCGTGGCGCCGTCGTCGGCGAATGTGCGCAAGCCGGTGGGTGTGCTGCTCGTGCTGCACGGCGCCGGCGGCGACGAGAACATGTTTGTCGATGCGTACGGCAGCGGCATTATCACGAAGCTGGCGGCCGAGCAGCGGCTGATTCTCGTGTCGCCCAAAACCGATGTGTTCGGCACCTCGCCGGAGCATTTCGATGCGTTGATGACGCTGCTACGCAACGAATTCCGCATCGACAGCTCGCGGGTGTATTTGATCGGGCATTCGATGGGCGCCGGTGCGGCGGCGCGGTTAGCGCAGGCGCGTCCAGCACAGTTCGCGGCGGTGGCCATGCTGGCTGGCGGCAGTCCGATCACGGCGCCGAATGCGCCGCCGTCGCTGTTCGTGGGGGCGGAACTCGACGGCATCATTCCCGCCGCGCGCGTGGAAGCGGCCGCCAAGGCGACGCCTGGTGCCACGTACGAATTGTTCCGTTACGAGGGGCATCTGCTGATGGTGGGGAACGGGGTGCGGCGCGCCGTGCCCTGGCTCGTGACGCACAGCCGCTAGCTGAACGGCATCCGTCATGGCCAATCGTCCGCTCATTCTGCTGCATGGGTACAGCGCCGACGGCCACGCGTTCGCCACGTGGCGCACGCTGTTGCGCGCGGCCGGATGGACGGCGGAGCAGCTGTGCACGGTGAGCTACGAATCACTGACCAACGACGTGTCGGTGCGCGATATCGCCGAGGGCTTTGACAAGGTGCTGCGTCAGCGCGTGGGGCTGGCTGACGACGAGCCGTTCGATGTCATGGTGCACTCCACCGGGATGCTGGTGTTGCGCGCGTGGCTGACCCGACGCGGCATGACGGCGCAACGGCGCGCTCGTGTGAAGCACGTGATCGCGCTGGCACCGACGACGTTCGGATCGCCGCTGGCCCACAAGGGGCGCAGCTTTCTGGGCGCGCTGGTGAAGGGACGCAAGCAGCTGGGCCCCGACTTTCTCGAGGCGGGCGATCAGGTGCTCGAGGCGTTGGAGCTGGGGAGCCGGTTCAACTGGGAGCTGTCGCACACCGACTTGTTCGGCACCGAACGCTTCTATGACG
>CAITQY010000261.1 GCA_903894655.1 uncultured Gemmatimonadota bacterium | reverse complement strand
CGAGCGGCATGGCGTGGAAGGTGCCCGGCCGCATCGGCGACTCCCCGGTGATCGGGGCCGGTCAGTACTGCGATAATCTGGTCGGCGCCGCGGGCAGCACGGGACGCGGCGAGGCGAACATCAAGACGTGTGCGTCGTTTCTGATCGTAGAGTTCATGCGGCAGGGGCTCGGTCCGCAGGAGGCGTGTCTCAAGACCCTCGAACGCGTGGTGGCCATGACCGAAGCACGCCTCATGGGCCCCAACGGCCGCCCCACGTTCGACCTGGAGTTCTACGCGCTCACGAAAGACGGTCGCTTCGGCAGCGCCACGCTGTATTCGGGTGGAAAGTTCGCGGTGTGCGACGAGAATGGAGCGCGGCTGGAGGCGGCGGCGTATCTCTTCCGTCGGTAGAAAACTGCCAACGGCTGACGAACTGCCAACTGCTTAGGAGGCAGGGAGGAGGGTCTCAGGGTGGAGGACGCAGGACAGCGGCGTCGTGTCCCTGCCTCCTCCTTCCTGACACCCTCCCTCCTGCCTCCTAGGCAGTTGGCAGTTAACGAGTGCTCCCTAAGCCGTTAGCAGTTCCACTACCTTGCGGTATGTCCGATCCCACCCTCCCGACCCCCTACGCCCCCGCGCTGGTCGAGCCCAAGTGGCGCGCCCGCTGGGCCGAACGTGGCACGAACCACGCCGACCTCGACCGTGCGGCGCGTCCGTTCTACGCGCTCATGATGTTCCCGTATCCGTCGGCCGAAGGGCTGCACGTCGGGAACCTGTTCGCGTTTACCGGCAGCGACATCTCGGCCCGCTATCACCGGCTGTTGGGACACGATGTCTTCCAGCCGCTTGGCTACGATGCGTTCGGCATCCACTCGGAGAACTACGCGCTCAAGGTCGGCGCGCATCCGATGGAGCTCACGCCGAAGAATGTCGCGAATTTTCAGCGGCAGCTCGAGCGTGCGGGATTGATGGTCGATTGGCGTCAGAAGGTCGACACGTCGCGCCCCGACTACTACAAATGGACGCAGTGGGTCTTCCTGCAGCTCTACAAGCAGGGCCTCGCGTATAAGAAGGCCGCGGCCGTGAACTGGTGCCCCACCGACATGACGGTGCTCGCCAACGAGCAGGTCGAAGGCGGGTTGTGTGAGCGGTGCGGCACGGCCGTCGAGCAGCGTTTCCTCGAGCAGTGGTTCTTCCGCATTTCGGCGTACGCCGAGCGCCTGCTGAACAACCTCGAATGGCTCGATTGGTCGCCGATTACCAAGTCGGCGCAGAAGAACTGGATCGGCCGCTCTGAGGGCGCCCAGCTGTCGTTCCGCGTGGCTGGCCACGACGAAACGGTCACGGTGTTTACGACGCGCCCCGATACCATTTTCGGCGCGACGTATCTCGTGCTCGCGCCCGAGCATCCGCTGGTGGCCACGCTCACGACCGACGCGCAGCGCGACGCCGTGCAGGGCTATCAGGACGCCACCAAGAAGCAGGATTTGATCGCGCGGAAAAGCAGCAAGGAGAAGACGGGTGTCTTCACCGGCGCGACCGCGGTGAATCCGGCCACGGGCGCGAACATGCCGATCTGGATCGCCGATTACGTGCTCATGCAGTACGGCACCGGCGCCATCATGGCCGTGCCCGGACACGACGAGCGCGACTTCGAGTTCGCACACGTGTTCG
>CAITQY010000260.1 GCA_903894655.1 uncultured Gemmatimonadota bacterium | reverse complement strand
GCGGTCCATCGGCTACCAGCCCATCCGACAGCGGGTGTTGGTCGGCGAGCTCAGTGCCTTCCTCGACCTCGGCGCCATCCTGCTGATCAAGGAGCCCCGTACCCTCGGCGATGTGCGCGTCACGGCCAGCGCCGACGCGGTGGCCGGTACGATGGACAAGAAAACCTTCACGGTCTCCGACAACATCAGCCAAGCGGGCGGCTCGGTGCTGCAGGCGATGTCGACGGTGCCCGGCGTGACGATCGGGCAGGACGGCAAGGTGCAGGTGCGCGGCAGCGACAAGGTGGTGGTGCTGATCGATGGCAAGCAGACCGCACTCACCGGCTTCGGCTCGCAGAATGGATTGGACAACCTCCCGGCGTCGGCGCTCGAGCGCATCGAGATCATCAATAATCCGTCGGCCAAATTCGACGCGAACGCCAGCGCCGGTATCATCAACCTGGTGTTCAAGAAGCAGGAGCAGCAGGGGTTCAACGGCAAGCTCGGGCTCATGGGCGGAGCGGGCGCCCTGTGGGTGAAGCAGGAGAATCTGCCCACCATTCGCCCGCAGTATCAGGGCACGCCGAAGTTCAATCCGTCGGCCGCGATCAACTATCGCCGCGGTGCCACGAACAGTTTTTTGCAAGCGGATTGGCTCTACTCGCCCACGCTCAACAAGAACGAGTTCTCCACCCGCACATACGACAACGGCACGGTGATCACGCAGCAGGTGAAGCGTAATCGGCGTACCGACTACGCCACGCTGAATGCGGGGGTAGACCACGCGTTCGACGACCGCAATACGGTTACGGTGTCGGGGTTGTTCAACCGCGAGAAGATTCTCGACAACGGCGACAATCCGTACTTCATCGGCTCGCTGCAGAATCGCTACCGCCTGTGGCAGTTCCTCGAAGACGAAGTGAAGTACACCGCCTTCGCGACCGCGGTGTTCACGCACAAGTTCACCGAGCCCGGGCACACCCTCGCGTTGACCGGGAACTACTCGTTTCATCGGGAAGACGAGCAGTACTTCTTCACGAACACCGTGCCCACGTTTGTCGGCACCGACGCGTTCAAGCTGCTGTCGGATGAGCACGTGGTCGATCTCAATGCCGACTACACGAAGCCGCTGAAACAAGGGCGCATCGAGGCCGGCTTCAAGGGGCGGTATCGCTCGATCCCGGTGAACATGCAGTTCTTCGCCGGCCGAAACTCACCGCTCGACACCGGCGCCGGCGGCTGGGCCACCTATCGCGAAACGATTCCCGCGCTGTATGGCACCTATGTGTTCGAGAGCGAGCACGTGGAGCTCGAAGGGGGTGTTCGGCTCGAGGGGGTGCGCGTGAACTACGACGTGAATCCCGATCACAACACGTACACGAGCGACGGCTACCGCTATTTTCAGCCATTTCCGAACGTGCGCGCGGCGTACAAGTTCGATGACGCGAACAAGCTGTCGCTGTTTTTCAATCGGCGCGTGGATCGGCCGAACGAAGTCGACATCCGCATCTTCCCCAAGTACGACGAGCCGGAGCTGATCAAGGTCGGCAACCCGGCACTGCAGCCGCAGTATTCCACGTCGGCCGAGTTGGGCTACAAGACCAGCTGGTCGAAGGGGAGTGTGTACGCCGCCGCGTATCACCGCATCGTGGACGGCACCATTACGCGCATTGCGACGCAGGTGCCGGGGAGTGTGTTGCTGTACAACGTGTTCCAGAATGCGGGTCGCAGCTGGAGCACGGGTTCCGAGCTGGTGTGGCAGCAGACCGTGTCACCGCGCCTGTCACTCAACGCCAACGCCAACGTGTATCGCAAGACGGTCAATGCGTTCGCGGTGGTGAATCAGTACCCCGTGCCCGTGCGGTACGAGGCGGCGCGGGCACAGCTCACGTCGGGGAGCGCGAAGCTGAACGTGGTGATGACGCTGCCGCACGCGTGGCTCACGCAGCTGTCGCAGGTGTATCTCGCTCCCGACCTACTGCCGCAGGGGCGCCTCGACAGCCGCTATTCGCTCGATGTGGGGGCCAAGAAGAGCGTGCGGCAGGGTCGAGGCGAGATCGTGGTGAATGCCACCGATCTGTTGAACACCATGCAGCTCCGGCGCACGATCCGCGGAACGGATTTCCACGTGGTGAGCACGGATTACCTGGAAACACAGGTGGTCCGTGTGGGCTACAACTGGAAGTTCTAGACGTCCGGCGTGGGGCCAGCTCGCTCGCTGCCGCGCTGGTGGCTGTAGGCGTGGCCACCGCGGCCCGCGCGCTCTCAGATGCGCAGGACCCCGCGGAACCCTCTGGCGGCGTAGTACGACGACGCGCCGTTGTGATACAGGAACACGGTGTCATAGCGGCGATCGCAGAATAACGCGCCGCCGAGTGCGCGAATGTTAGCCGGCGTGCTGATCCAGCTCGAGGTCTTGAGATCGAATGCGCCAAACGCCTGAAGCGCGCGGTACTGCGCTTCGGTGAGCAGGGTGATGCCCATGCTGGCGGCCATCGCGACGGCGCCGTTGGCCGGCTTGTTCTCTTTGCGGGAGTCGAGCGCTTCCTGATCGTAACAGCAGCTCCGGCGACCGATCGGGCTTTCGGCTGAGCAATCGCAGAACGTGTACCCGGCGGACTCGCTATCCAGGCTGACTACGTCAGGCTCGCCGCCCGTGGCTTCCATCTCGCGCAGCGCATGCACGGCGGCCGCATTCCCATCGAGTTTCGCGCGCACCTCCAACCAGGCGATACCGGGATGGCGGTGCATGTTGCGCTCGAATCGCGCCGCCAACGTGCGGAACAGCGCGTCCCGTTCTGTGGTGTTCATGGTGAGCTCTCGGGGGTGTGCGGTTGTCCACTTTCGGCGTGCTCACTGTCCTGAATCGAGGATACGGTACGTCGTCGCGCGGCCGACCGCAAACGCCAAGTCGTTGTGATGTAACACACTTCGCGGCGCCACCGGTGAGGTACGCATTCTGCAACAGGTGACCGGTGAGAGGTTCCCTCGTGTCCCCTGCCGGAGCGGCACCATGTCCCGTGTCTCGTTCGTTCTATCGTTAGCGCTTTCGCTGGCGACAGCTTCCCCACTTGCATCGCTCGCGGCACAGGTCGTCGTGGCGCCACGAGGCGAGGTGCTCGACGTGGAGCGCTTCGCCGAGAATCACCTCGATAATCTGGTGGGGCCGATCGCGCTCTATCCCGATGCGCTGCTGGCGCAGGTGCTGGTGGCAGCCACCTTCCCCGATCAAGTCGAGGATGCGGCGCGCTGGGTGCGTGAGCACGGCACGGACGGCATCGACGAGCAGCCGTGGGATGTGAGCGTGAAATCGGTGGCGCATTACCAATCGGCGCTCAACATGATGGCCGACAAAGGTGACTGGACGGCCACGCTCGGTCGCGCCTATGCCTATCAGTCGAGCGATGTCATGGCCGCGGTGCAGCGCATGCGCCGTCTGGCGGATGCGCAGGGCAATCTGGTGTCGACCGCACAGCAGCAGGTGGTGCGCGAGTCGAACAGCTACGTGATCGTGCCCGCGCAGCCACGCGTGATCTATGTGCCGGTCTACGATCCGATCGTCGTGTACACGCGACCGATCTTCAATGTGGGCTTCTCCAGCCGCTACTGGTCGTTCGGTGTGGGATTTCCGATCGGTGGCTGGTTGAATTACGACCTCGACTGGGGTCGACGGGCCGTGTACTACAACGGCTGGGATGACGTGTACGTGCGTTCCGGCGGTGGATGGCGCGCCCGCTCGCGGCCGTTCATTCAGGTCACGAACATCTACGTGAGTCCACGCTACCGCGACGTGTATGTGAACCGAAACGTGGCGTCTCGCACGGTGAACTATCGCAACGTGGATCGCTACGCGGGCTATCATCGCGACGTGGTCTTCGCGTTGCGTCGTGACGGCAATCGTGACGGAAACCGCGATGGCTACCGCGACGGTCGCGACAATGGACGTGGTCGGGACGTGGTGGACGACAACAACGCAGGACGTGCGGCGCAGCCTCGTGCGCCAGGCGGATCGGCGTCACCGGATGGCTATCGCAACGGACTGCCGCAGCGCGACGGCGGGCGGAGTGACGGCCGCGGCAACGGGGTGATGCTGGGCCAGCCGATGGCGGCCGAGCGTCGCCGCGAACCCGTGGCACCGACCGTGACCACGCGCGACCCGTTGAACGAAGCGCGCGGCAGCGACGTGCGTGGTAGCGACGTGCGTGGTAGCGAGTCTCGCGGCGACGACGCACGGGGCAGCAACAATCGTGGACGCGACATGCGCGGTCGCGACGCGCAGCGCAACGAGGGTCGGGCGGAGCGGTCGGCGTCGACCCGCGTACCGGAAGCGTCGTCACCGCGTTCGGCACCGCGTTCGGCACCGCGTTCGGCACCGCAAGCGTCACCGCCGACCGCACCGCAGGCGCGCTCCCCGGAATCACGCACTGCGCCCACGCGCACGGCCCAACCACGGCCCCCGTCCGATGGCAATCGCGGGGGCCGTGAGCACCGGGGATCGTAGCACAAGGCGCGCGTGCTCCTGATGCTCGCGCTCACGCGCGCTGGAGAGCGCAGCGCGCTCCAGCAGATCTTCGATCGGTACGGACCGCCGCACGGCAGAGTGGTATCTGGCGACCGATCCGTGGTGGCGGGCCGTGATGGATGGCCGCTATCGGCAGTGGATTGCGGCGCACTACGACCCCCACGCCAAGCACGCCACCCCAAACCACCTGATGTAGCCACGACGCCACACCACTCTGTGGCGATCGCGCCGCGAATCCCCAGCAACACCAACGGCCAACCCGCTCACCGGATCGGCTGCTTGTTCACGATCCACATGCGCATGTCGGTCAACGGCGACATTTGAACGGTCCTGGGTGCCGCAGCCAAGATTAGGCTCGGTGCGCAGCGAACTCGGCCTTAAGAATTTGTACCACGAAATGAAATGCGTACGCCCCACGCTGGTGGCACCCATTGTGCAGCCAAACGCGACAAGTACGCGGAGTTGATCGAGGCGCGGGCATGTGGTCTTGCCACACACGGGCCTCTTATCGATACTCCGCCCATATCTGAAAGTGGGCCTCGCCCGCCGCTGTTCCTTTCTTGAGGTGTTCCGTATGCGTCGTTCCCTCTCCGCCGCCGCTGTGGCGCTCACCGCCTTGGCGCTGGCCGCCTGCGCCGACAGCCGCACGGCGGTCACGCCGACCGCGCCCGATCTACTGGCGCCGGCACGTCAGTCCGCGGCACCGGCCGCACCGGCCAGCATCCCTGACCGCTACATCATCACCTTCCGCGCTAACGTCGCCGATGCCTTGGCCACGGCGGCCTCGATGGTGCGCGGCAACGGTGGACAGCTGCACTACACCTACACCACCGTGCTGCGCGGCTTTGCCGCGACCTTGCCGCCGCAAGCCGTGGCGGCACTGGCCAGAAATCCGCTGATCGCGTCCATCGAGCCCGACGCCATCGTGACGGCGTCGGCCACGCAGGCCAGCGCCACGTGGGGGCTCAATCGCCTGGACCAGCGCGACCTCCCGCTGGCCGGCGGCTACACGTACAACGCCACTGGGGCCGGGGTGTACGCGTACATCATCGACACCGGCATCCTGGCCGGACACAGTGAGTTTACCGGACGCATGGCCCCCGGTTTCACCGCTATCAACGATGGACGCGGCACCACCGACTGCAACGGCCACGGTACGCATGTCGCCGGAACGGTGGGTGGCACCACTTATGGCGTGGCCAAGGGCACCACCTTGGTGCCGGTGCGCGTGCTCGGTTGCACGGGGTCGGGCAGCAACAGCGGCGTGATCGCCGGGTTGGAATGGGTGGCCGCCCAGACGAAGAGGCCCGCGGTCGCCAACATGTCGCTGGGCGGCGGGGCCAGCACGGCGATTGATGACGCTGTGGCCAACGCGGTGAGCAAAGGCATCACCGTGGTGGTGGCGGCCGGCAACGACAACCTGAACGCCTGCAACTACTCACCGGCCCGCGCGCCGTCCGCCATTACCGTAGGGTCCACTACCAGCGCCGACGCGCGCTCGGGCTTCTCCAACGTCGGCAGCTGCGTCGACGTGTTCGCACCGGGCAGCAGTATCACCTCGGCGTGGTACACCAGCAGCACGGCCACCAACACCATCAGTGGCACCTCCATGGCCAGCCCCCATGTGGCTGGCGCCGCCGCGCTGTATCTGCAAGGCGCGCCCACCGCGAGTCCGGCCACCGTCACCAGCGCCATTCTCACCAGCGCGACCGCCGGCAAGGTGACGGACGCCGGCACCGGCTCACCCAACCTGCTGTTGTACACGTTGAACTTCGTCGCTACCGGTGGCACCCCCACCAACCTGCTCCCCACGGCGTCGTTCACCCACAGCTGCACCGGTCTCACCTGCACGTTCAACGGCGGCGCTTCCGCTGATACCGACGGCTCGATCAGCAGCTATAGCTGGAGCTTCGGCGACGGCACCACGGCCACCGGCGCGACCCCCAGCAAAACGTACAGCGCCGCTGGCACGTATTCCGCGACGCTCACGGTCACCGACAACGGCGGCGCCACCGGCACGCAAACACGTAACGTGGTCGCTACGGCGCCCGCGGGTGCCATTGCGCTGACCGTGCGCATGACCAAGTCATCGAACAACCGGAACCTCGCCAATTTGTCGTGGACCGGTGCCTTGGCCCGTGTAGATGTATTCAGCGGCTCCTCGCGAATCACGACCGTGACCGCCAGCAGCTACGTCAACGACCTTGGCCGTAACGGCGGCACGCGCACCTACCGGGTGTGCAACGCCGGTACCACCACCTGCTCCAACAGCGTCACGGTGACGTACTAACGTTGCCCACGCTTTGCGGTGTGATGGTCACGGGGCTCGGCATTTGCCGAGCCCCGTTTCACATCAGCGAAGGTCTTCTACCGATACCGCTCCATCAACGACTGCAGTGCCGCATTGCCCGGACACAGATCGGCGAATGGTACATCCACCAGCGGCCGCTCCACGGTTTGGGCCATGGCATGCATATCCTGCCCGCTCTCGTCGATGAACAGCAATCCGGTGGCCACTTCATGTCGCAGCTGACAGGCACGCACGTGCGCGTAGGCCTGCTCACGGTTGGTGGGGTCGTAGCTGTCGGCCGTTTTGCGGAAGCGCACCGTGCTACCGTCGTGCATGGCCACCACCGACACCTCGCTCTCGGTGACGGGCGCCGTGATCTCTCGGCGTAACGGCACAAAGTCCGCCGCCGAAATCTCCACTTCATGCTCGCGCGTGAACTTGTAGCTCTTGGTGGAGCCCTCGTGGTCGTTGAAGGTCACGCACGGTGAGATCACATCGATCAGCGCCAGACCGTTGTGCGACAGGCCGGCCTTGAGAATGGGCACCAGCTGCGCTTTGTCGCCCGAGAAGCTGCGGGCTACGAACGTGGCGCCCAGCGTGAGCGCCAGCAGCACCGGGTCGATGGGCTGCTGCATGTTGGCTTCGCCCTTCTTGGACGTGGAGCCGATGTCGGCCGACGCCGAGAACTGTCCTTTGGTGAGTCCGTACACGCCATTGTTGTCGATCACGTACAGCATGCGCACGTTGCGACGAATGGCGTGTGAGAGTTGACCGAGGCCAATGCTGAGCGAGTCGCCGTCGCCCGAAATGCCGATGTAGGTAAGATCGCGGTTGGCCGCGCTGGCGCCCGACGTGACCGACGGCATGCGGCCGTGCACGCTGTTGAAGCCGTGTGACTGCTTCATGAAATACGCGGTGGTTTTCGATGAGCAACCAATGCCGCTCATCTTCGCCGCGCGATGCGGCGGCAACGACAGCTCCCAGAACGACTGCACGAGCGCCGCTGTGACCGAGTCGTGTCCACAGCCGGCACAGAGCGTAGACATCGCCCCTTCGTAGTCGCGGACCGTGAAGCCCAGTGCGTTGCGCTGCAGGCCCGGGTGTCGAACCGGTGGGTTGGCAATGGAGGTCATGCGGG
>CAITQY010000259.1 GCA_903894655.1 uncultured Gemmatimonadota bacterium | reverse complement strand
CGTGGCGCCGCCGCCCGCGCCGCCAACGAGAAGCGCGGCGTGCCCTCGGTCGCCAAGCCGAAGCCCCCCCGGGAGCGGAGCGTGCGCGATGCCGAGTCGCGCGAGGCGACGCCGCGCGAAAAGCCCGTGCGCGAAAAGCCCGTGCGCGAAAAGCCCGTGCGCGAAAAGCCCGTGCGCGATCGCAGTGAGGCGGGCTCCTCCAAGCGCCGCCCCAAACCGCAGCGCTCCGCCGACGCGCCGCCGTCGAAGGCCGGTGGCACCGTCAAGGCCGAGCGCGAAGGTCCCATGCGCGTGCAGCGCGCCCTCGCCCGTGCCGGTGTGGTCTCGCGCCGCGGGGCCGATCAGGCCGTGGCTGACGGCCGCGTGCAGGTCAACGGGGCCATCGCGACCATCGGGCAGGTCGTCGATCCCTTCCGCGACGTCATCACGCTCGATGGGACGCCCGTCATCACGCGCGTCACGTCGCACACCTGGATTGTGGTCCACAAGCCGGCCGCGGTCATGACCACCCGCAAGGATCCGGAGAAGCGCGCCACGGTGTTCGATCTGGTCGACGACGTCCCGGGACTCGTCTATGTCGGTCGCCTCGATTTCATGACGGAAGGCGTGCTGCTGCTCACCACCGACGGTCGCGCCGCACACGCGCTCACGCACCCCAGCAACGAGGTCGAGCGCACCTACGTCGCCACCGTCCGCGGGGATGCCGTCACCGCCGCCAAGGTCGCCCGCCGCGGCGTCCAACTCGAAGACGGCCTGGTCGTTCCCCGTGAAGTCGTCGCCCACCCGCTCGGTGGACGTCGCTGGGCGCTCGAAATCACGATTGCCGAAGGCAAGACGCACGAAGTCCGTCGCCTCTGTGATGCGCTCGAACTCGAAGTCGAGCGCCTCGTGCGCACGCGGTTCGGTCCCGTCCGTCTCGGGGATCTGCCGTCGGGCGGGGCCCGGGCCCTCAACAGCACCGAGCGCGAAGTACTCGAAGCCCTCATGGGCGGCGGCAAGTAGCCTCGTCGGCGCGTGCCAGTGGGCCACAGCAGGGAATCCCGCCACGGAATCCCGTAAGGGAGCAGACCGGACGCTGTCGGGTATGCTCGTCGGAACGAGCCACCAAAAAGAGGAGCAGCTGATCGTGACCACGAACGTTGCCGCGTCGCAGGACGCGGCCCTGGTGCAGGGTGTCCTGCGCGAAGTCGCCAAGCGGATCGTCGGACAGGAGTACATGGTGGAGCGCTTGCTGATCGCGCTCCTCACCGGCGGTCACGTGCTCCTCGAAGGTGTCCCAGGGCTCGCGAAAACGCTCACCGTGCGCACGCTCGCCGAAACCGTGCGCACCAGCTTCCAGCGCATTCAGTTCACCCCCGACCTGCTCCCCGCCGACGTCGTCGGCACGCAGATCTTCGACCAGCCCACCGGCGAATTCCGCGTCAAGCACGGGCCGATCTTCGCCAACATCATCCTCGCCGACGAAATCAATCGGGCGCCGGCCAAGGTGCAGGCGGCCTTGCTCGAGGCGATGCAGGAAAAGCAGGTCACGATCGGTGGCACCACGTATCCCTTGGCCGAACCGTTTCTGGTGCTGGCCACGCAGAATCCGATCGAGCAGGAAGGCACCTACCCGCTCCCCGAAGCGCAGGTCGACCGCTTCATGATGAAGCTGCGCGTCGGCTACCCCACCCGCGCCGAGGAGAAGGAAATCCTGCGTCGCATGGCCGGTGGCGAACGCATCGTCGTCAATGCCATCGCCTCGCCCGACGAGCTCCTCGACGCCCGGCGTCGCATCGCCGAGCTGTACATGGACGAGCGCATCGTCGACTACATCGTTGATCTGGTCCACGCCACGCGCTCGCCGGCCGATGTGGGCGCCGCCGATCTGCGCCCGCTCATCGAGTTCGGCGCCTCGCCGCGCGCCACGATTGCACTCGCCCAAGCAGCCCGCGCTCATGCCTTCTTGCGCGGCCGGGCGTTCGTCACGCCCGACGACGTCAAGAGCATTGCCCCCGACGTGCTGCGACACCGCGTGCTCACGTCGTTCGAAGCCGATGCCGAAGGCGTCACCAGCGATACCATCGTTTCGCGCCTGCTCGCTGTCGTCGAAGCACCCTGATCGCCGTGGCGAAGTCCGACGTCGCTCCGCAGGCCGCCGCTCCGCACGCCGTCTCACCGCTCTCGGTCTCACCGCTTTCGGTGTCACCGCTTTCGGTGGCACCGGCTGAGGTGCTGCGGCAGGTGCGTCGCATCGAAGTGCGTACGCGGCGGCTGGTCGATTCGCGCTTCGCCGGGGAGTATCGCTCGCTCTTCAAGGGGCAGGGCATGGAGTTCGCGGAAGTCCGCGAGTACCAGCCCGGCGACGAGGTCCGCTCGATCGACTGGAACGTCTCGGCGCGCATGGGACGTCCGTTCGTCAAGCGCTACGTCGAGGAGCGCGAGCTCACGATCATGCTCGTGGTCGACATGTCGGGCTCGTCGCGCTTCGGCACGCGCGCCCACTTCAAGCACGAACTGGCCATCGAAATGGCCGGCGTCCTGGCCCTCGCTGCCACGCGCAACAACGATCGCGTCGGGCTGCTCATGTTCTCCGATCGCGTCGAGCACGCGCTCCCGGCCCGCAAGGGACGCAAGCACGCGCTGCGCCTCATTCGCGATCTCCTCACCACCAAGCCGGTCGGTCGCGCCACGTCGGTGGCGGTGGCCGTCGATCGCTTAATGCGCCTGCTGCCGCATCGCTCGGTCGTCTTCTTCGCGTCGGACTTCCTCGCCGATGATCTGGAGAAGCCGCTGGCACGACTCGCGCAACGGCACGACGTGATCGCGGTGACGCTTGAAGACCCGTCGGAGCGCGTGCTCCCCGATATCGGTCCCGCACGACTGCAAGACCCCGAGTCGGGCGCGGTCATCGAGATCGACACGTCACACCCCGCGGTGCGCGCGGCCTTCGCCACGCAGGTCACGGCCGATGACACTGTGCGCCGCAAACTGTTCGGCCGACTCGGACTCGACGAAATCGTGGTGCACACGGAGCACGGCTATGTCGATGCGCTGCTGTCGTTCTTCCGCGCACGCACCCGCCGTCCACATGGTGCGGTACGCACCGGCCCGCGGGGCGCGATGGGCGATGCCGCCGGCACGGCCGCGCCGGTGCGCGCGCCGAATGCGCCGGTGTCCGTGGCCGACCAGCGGAGCCGCTGATGTCACGCGTCTTCTCCGTGCGCCGCTGGGCGGCCCTGATCGTATTCGGCGCCGCCTCGCTGTCCACGATGTCGCAAGCGATCGCGGGCGCGCAGGCCGCGCCGCCGAGCGTGCCGTCGGCGTCGCGTAGCGTGCCCACGCCACCCACCGGATCGCGAGTCCAAGCCGGCTTTGTGGTACGCCCCGATACCGTTGCGGTGGGTGATCCCTTCACGCTCATCGTGACGGTCGTGGTGCCCATCGGCGCGCGCATCGAATGGCCCACGCTCGACGACACCACGGCCATGGTCGTCAGTCGCGAGCCAACGAAGGTGACCGAGGAATCGCTACGCGCTGGTGGTCGCACCGAACGTGCCGAGTATGCATTGGCCGCGTGGAATGTCGGGGCGCTCCCCATCGGTCTTAAGGACGCGGTCGTACGCGACGG
>CAITQY010000258.1 GCA_903894655.1 uncultured Gemmatimonadota bacterium | reverse complement strand
GTAGCGATCGACCCAGCACTTGCAGCACGGCGCGAGGGGAGGCCGAGTAGCGTCGCGTCACGGACAGGGTGCGCTGGGTCGTGCCGAGGATTCGCGTGGCGAGGGACTCCTTCCAGCGCGGTATCGGCTGCGCGCGCTGGACGGCGTTGGGTGATGCGCGGAGCTCGTCGAGGGCGAGCGCGACGTAGCGCTGCGAAATGCCGGCTTCGACGGCGGCCGCCTCGACATCGCGGAGGCGATAGGAATCGGTGGGTGCTGCGACGTTACTGACGTTAATCTGTTCCGCTGCTGTTGCGCCATCAGGTGATCCTACCGGCGCCATTGATGTCGCGACCAGCTGTTTGGTGCCGGCGGTCGCTCGCATGCGTAACTCCAATCGCGCGGCCGCTTCCGCCTGCAGCTCGGCCGCGCGCCGCCAGACCAGCATGGCATCGTCGCTGGACAGCGCGGCTTGGCCGGTCTCTTCGCGGGCGGCACTCTCCACCGCCTCGAGCGCCTTGCCCAGCGCATCGGCCAGCTCCTCGCCGTTGGCGAAGCGGTCGTCGGCCCGTTTGCGGAGGCACCGATCGATCACCGCGGCCAGGGCCGGCGGCACGGATGGCGCCACCGATCGCAGCGACGGTGGCTCCTTGGTGGCGTGAGCGACGAGGATCGCCTGCGGCGCGGACCCTTCGAACGGCAGCCGCCCGCTGAGCGCGAGGAATCCGATGCACCCCAGTGCATACAGGTCGCTGCGGCCGTCGAGCGCCTCGCCGCTCGCCTGTTCGGGGCTCATGAAATGGACGGTGCCGAGCACATACCCGTCCTGGGTGAGCGCCGGGTTGAAGTCGGAGCGGGCGATGCCGAAGTCGGTGACGACCGACCGGCCACTGCCGCGCTCGAGCAGAATGTTGTCGGGCTTCACATCCCGGTGCACGATGCCGCGGGCGTGCGCGTAGGCGAGGGCCCAGGCGACTTCGCGCAGCACCCGAACCACGTCGGCGGCGGGGAGGGCGCCGCGATCGCGGATGCGTTCACCGAGCGTCTCGCCCTCCACGAACCCCATCGCGAAGAAGGCGAAGCCGTTGATCTCGTCGGCCCGGTACACGGGCACGATGTTCGGGTGCGACAGCCGCGCGGCCATCCGCGCTTCGCGCAGAAAGCGCTCCTTGGTCTCCGCGTGTTCGGCCAGTTGCGGCGGCAGCACCTTGAGGGCGACCAGTCGGTCGAGGCGCTCGTCGCGGGCCAGCAGCACGATACCCATGCCGCCACGGCCAAGCTCACGTTGGATGTCGTACTGGCCGCGCAGGGCGGACCGGACCGGGGCGATATCGCCGGGGGCGGAATCAGCGTGCAATGACATATGCGGAAAAGTACGTGCGCGCATTTGCTTCGGTTCCAGTCGCGCCATCGGACCAACGAAAACGGGGTGGCCGCGCTGCCTGCGCGACCACCCCGCTCCCCTGTCCGACCTTCGACGTTCCAGATGCGGAGCTACTTGTCCGTATCCAGCATCGTCTTGATCTGATCGCGTGCGTCCATCAGATGCGCGCGGGTCGTGCGATCGCTGGCGCGACCCACGGCCGCCGCCAGCTCACGGTCGAGCGTGCGCATTTCATCCTTGAGCAACGGACGGAAATCGCGGGTATTCACTACGGCCTGCCCGAATGCCGCGGCGAGAGCCGCTTCCTGCGGATTCGGGGCCGGCGGCTTGATCTTGCTCGCCATCGCCTCGAGGTACGTGGCCTGCAGGCGACGACGATACGCGTCGATCGGCTTGCCGCTGTAGATCTCGCTGAAGAGCCCCTTTCGCAGATCGGTGAGCATTTCGCCCAGCGAGTAGACCTCGCCCTTGTTCGTGGTCATCGCCTCGAACTCCACCATGCGCTGCAGCTTGGCGTTCTGCACCAGCGCCGATAGCGTGCGCGCCTGCGCACCGCTCACGCGGTTGATGTTGCCGTCCGATTCGATCTTGCGCAGGATGTCCGGCTTGATCATCGCGGTGGGCGTGGTGAACACCTCGTCGTTCAGGAACTTCACGGCGTCCTTCTGGCGGGCGCGCGGCACCATCGTCCACACCGGTCCGCTCTGGCTCACGGCCTTTTCCTGTTTGTCGAGGCCACCGACCACGCGCGTGACGTGCTGTGCTTCGGTCGCCCACTGGCCGAGCACCCCCGAGTAGGTGGCGCGCAGCAGCGAGTAGTCAGCCGTCTTGTCGGTGGTCGATGCGGGCACGACGAGATCCACGATGCGACGCAGGTTCTTGAAGCCGAGGCGCGTGGACTTCACGGCATCGGCATCACCGATCGCTTCCGACTGTTCGCCGGGATCGACCTGTCCACCACCGTAGCGGTACCAGGGCACCGTGTCCTGCATGCGGGCCCACGTGTCGAGCGTGGTCTTCTCGTCTTCCGGCTTCTTCGCCCCGGCAATGGGCGTATAGCCCCACTTCACCGCGAACGTGTCGTACGGACCGACCTTCGGCACGAGATCGCCAAGAGGAATTCCGTCTTCCGGCTGCGCGATGTAGTTGAAGCGCGCGTAGTCCATGATCGAGGGCGAGTGCCCCATCTTCGCGACCCACGTCTTGCTGCGGATCGAGTCGACCGGGTACATCGAGCTGCCCTTCATGTTGTGCGGGAAGCCGAGCGTGTGGCCGACTTCGTGGGCGGCGACGAACTGCACGAGGCGTCCCATGAGGGAATCGGGGAACGGGAACGTCTGCGCCCGCTTGTCCAGATGGCCCACCTGCGCGAAGTACCACTCACGCTGGAGGTCCATGATGTTGTGATACATCTGGACGTCGGCGTCGATGATTTCGCCGCTGCGCGGATCCACGGTGCTCGGTCCGACGGCGTTCGCCACCGGAGACGGCAGCCAGCGGACCATCGCGACCGACGCGTCTTCACCGGAGAAGTCGGGGTCGTTCGGCACGACGCCGGCTACGATGCCCTTGGCGAAGCCGGCTTGTTCGAAGGCGCCCTGCCACTCTTCAATGCCGGCCTTGATCCACGGCTTGAGCCAATCGGGCGTAGCCGGATCGACGTAGTACGTGATCGGCTTCTTGGGCACGCAGAGATTGCCGACCTTCTGATCGGAGCACTCGAGGCGCCAGCGCGAGATGTATCGACGCGGCAGCACGCGCTGCTCGGCTGAACCGAAATCGGTCTTGGTTTCGCCGAAGAAGCCGACGCGCGCGTCCATGAACCGCGGCATCATCGGCACGTCGGGGAGACGCACGATCGAGAACGTGTAGGCTTCGGTGGTCGCCTGGGGGCCGCCCTGGGCGAGCCCGGGAATGGCGGGCCCTCCGGGGCCTCCCTGCGGCGTGAACGTCTGCGTGGCGGTCACGTTCACATTGCGCGCGAAGGCCGCGAACTTCTCGATGTACGAGCGCGAGGCATCGACCGCGGCGCGGCGGCCACCGGCGGCGAACTCCTGAATGCCGCCGGTGAACAAGCGCGTCACTTCGACGACCGCGGCGCTGTCCTTGCCGTACGCTTCCACGTTGAGGGCGGCGATGATCGGATAGAACTCGATCAGCGACATCGCGCGCCGGGTGGAGCGCGTGCTGTCGGTGGCGACGTTATTGAAGTTGATGTCGCGCACGAGAATGCGGTTGTCGCGGCGCTCGAACCGGATCACGCGGTCGGGACCCAGCGTGCCGTTGATGCCGATGCCGGCGGGCGTTCCCGCCAGCACGGTCGTGATCACGAAGTCGTTGCCCACTTCGGCGGCAGGGATCTCGAAATAGAGGCGCGATCCCACCTGGTGCACGCCGAAGACACCCGTCTTCGTCTTGGCGCGCGGGGTGATCACCGTGGCGTACGGACGCGGGGCTGGGTCGCCGCCTCCGCCGCCGAGGCCGGCGAGTCCAGCGGCGAGTCCGGCCGGGAGTCCACCAGCGGGAGGCTGACCCGGCGTGGGTTGACCGGGGGTCGGCTGACCGGGGGTCGGCTGACCGGGCGTGGGCGTGCCATTCTGGGCGGCGGGGCGGGCGGCAGGCGTCGGAGCGGTTGTCGGCTTCTTGGCCGGCTGACACGCGGCGAGCGCGAGCACTGCCGTAGCCAGCGGGAGTGAGCGAAAGCGCATTGGACCTGATCGAAAAAGGAAGGGGACGCCCACGCATTCGGCGGGCTCCCCTAGAGTCTAGGGGACGGGCCCGCATGGGGCGAGTTACCGGCGTGTTTTCCCATCCCCAGAATGACGAAAACGGCGGCGTGTCCTGCCAGGACACGCCGCCGTTTGGTTGTCACGAAGGGTGACGCGTTCAGTCGTTCGGGTCGAGCATCGCCTTGATCAGGTCGCGCGCATCTTCGAGATGCGCCTTGCTCATGCGATCCGACGTCTTGGCGATCGCCGTCACC
>CAITQY010000257.1 GCA_903894655.1 uncultured Gemmatimonadota bacterium | reverse complement strand
TGGCGAAGACGACGAGGCGATGGAAGTCGCGCTTGGTCTCGAGGCTGATGGATTCGGGGAAGATTTCGAGCTTCTCAAGCGTCGCGAGTTTCTGCGTGAGCTCGGCCTTGGCTTCCTCCTTCGACTTATCCTTGGCGGCGAGCACGACACCGGCGGGCCAGGTGGCGCCTTCAGCGACCCAGCGGCGAATCACGTCGATTTCGGCGGCCGGTAGCGGGCCGTTCTTGGGCGGCATGATATCGTCATGCTCTTTCGGCAAAGTGAGGCGCCTGATGAGTTCGCTCTGGGCAGCGTCGACGCCGATGAGCGCGTGGCCGCTGTCGCCACCCTTGAGGAAGGCCTCGCGGGTGGTCATGAGCAACTTGCCCTTGGTTTTCTCCGGATTGTGGCATTCCAAGCATTTACCCTCGAAGATCGCACGCACTTCATCGAAGGCGACAGGCGCGGCGGAAGCGAGCGACGTCAGGCCGACGGCGAGTCAGGCGAGCAACGGGAAGCGACAACGGAAAGGCATGGCTGGTAAATCAGTTCTTGGGGGCTTCGTTCTTCTGGCGGAGCTGTTCAAGGCGGGAAAGGGCGGCAGGGGCGGCGGCCACAGGTGCAGCGGCCTTGGCCACGACAGGCGCGCTGGCCTTGGCGACTGGAGCCGGCGCGACCTTGCGAGCGGCATCGAGGCGCAGGATGGAGCCGAGGGCGATGCGGTGCGTGGCGATACCCTGGCCGACCGGGATATCGACTTGGACGAACATGTTCGCGGTCTTCCCGACGCGCGACTTCTCGTCGGTCTCGATGGTGAAGCGGAGCTCCTTGGTATCCTTCGTCACCTTGATGGGCGCGATGCGGATGGTATCTGGAGCGCCGACAAGCTGAGCGACAGCTTCGCCTTCGAACGGACGCGGCACCTCGAAATTGGTGGCCATCACGCCGGGCGTGCCGATTTCCATCGCGGTGAGCGGAATCGCGTTGGCCGCGACATATGGAGCCTCGGTGGTGAGTTCGGCGAACGGCGAGGCGTTGTACACGCGCCCCTTGCCGGCGTCGGCCTCGCCCTGGACCACGAACTTCCACGTCTTGGTGTCGACGTTAGCGTTGGCGTTAAGCTGGAACTCGCACTCGGTGGCATCGGCCGCGATGCCTTTTTCGCCGAGGGAAGAAACGCCGGGGGGGGTCCAGCACATGAAGACGCGGATGGCTCCCTTGAAGCCTTCCTTGCGCTTAGCGACGACCTTCAGATTAAACACCCCGTTGCGAACCAGCGGGCTGGTAGGTTTCTGGATCTCAAGGGAGTAAGGCGCCTCGTCGACCACGGCGACCGGCAGCTGGTCCTCGATGCCTTGGTAATAGATGACGTTACCGATGCGGACGATGTCGTAGGTACGGCGCATCTGCCCGACGATCTTGTTATTCGGATCCTTCGGTTGAAGCAGCGGGGTGACGATGGCGCCTGCATGAGGGGCGTCCGCGGCCGCCTCGAGCACGAGCGGCACACCAGGCAAGTCGCCCGGCGCAGAGTCTTCGAGTAGCTTCACACCAGCAGGCAGCCCGGGGATGTCGAAGCGATAGTCGCCGCCGATGCCGTTGCGGGTAAAGTTCTCGAGCAGCACCATGCGACCGCCGCGAGGCACCGCCATGAACTGACGGTAGCTGGTATCGTTGACG
>CAITQY010000256.1 GCA_903894655.1 uncultured Gemmatimonadota bacterium | reverse complement strand
TTGGTGCACGGTTTCGCCTTCTCCACGGCGTTGCGCGAGCAGTTGCAGTTTGCCGGGTCGCATCTGCTCACCTCACTCGCCGCGTTCAACGTGGGCGTGGAGCTCGCGCAGCTGGCCGTGCTGGCGGTGGCGGTGCCGGCGTTGCGCTGGGCGTTCGCGCGCGCCGTGCCTGAGCGCGTGGGCGTGATCCTCGTGTCGGCGTTCATTACGCATGAGGCGTGGCATTGGCTGCTGGAGCGCGCGGCCACGTTGCGCACGTATCGATTCACACCGCCGGTGCTCGATGCGCTGTTTCTGGCGGACGTGCTGCGGGGAACGATGGGGGTGCTGATCGTGATCGGGGTGGCGTGGGGAATATCGGGGGTGATGCGTCGGTTGTCGGGTGCGCGCGCGGCGTCGCATGCCGTTACGGGTGTGTTGCTCTGTGTTGCGGCGGCGGCGGCGGCGAGCGTCGCGCCGCGCACGAGTACGGCGCAGTCCCCGAAGTCGACCACGCAGGGCGTGTACACGGTCGCGCAGGCCACGAAGGGCAAGAACGTCTTCAACGGCGCCTGTCTCGGCTGTCACACCACGGCCACCCACATGGGGCCGGCGTTCGAGTTGAAGTGGTTCGGTCGGCCGTTGTGGGAGCTGTACGGCTATCTCAGCAACCTGATGCCCAAGTCGGCACCGGGTACGCTCACCGAAGATGAATACGTGTGGGTCACGGCCTACATCCTGAAGTTGAACGGCATGCCGGCTGGGAAGGTGGAGTTGAACGCCGAGCCGGAGTTGTTGAAGGCGGTGCGCATTGAGACGGTGCCGAATAACGCGCCGGAGTATGCGTTGGAGAATTCGCCGTCGCACGCGCTTTCGCTGTTGGAAGATCGTTGGGAAGTACGCAGGTTCAGACTCGTCCCGCAGTTTTGACGGAGATCAGATGATGCAACGAAGGACCAAACGGATCGTCGGCTTCGCGCTGCTCGCGGGCGCCGCGGTGATCGGCGCCACGTTCACGCGTGTCGCTCCCACGGTGGCGCAACAGGGCAAACCACTCGTACGCGGTAACGCGTATGGCGAATGGCGGCATTGGGGGGCAGACCAGTGGAGCACGCGCTACTCGCCGCTCGAACAGGTCAACGCCGGCAACTTCGATTCCCTGCAGGTAGCGTGGGAGTGGAAGGCCAGCGCATTCGGCAAGGACGAGTACTATCGCACCACGCCGATCTTCGCCAACGGCCGATTGTTCACCGTGGCGAGCACACGTCGCGTGGCCACCGCGCTCGATCCGGAAACGGGCGAGACGTTGTGGATGTATCGCCTGGACGAAGGGATCCGCTGGCAGAAGGCGCCGCGTCAGTTCGCTGGTCGCGGCCTGTCATACTGGACCGACGGCCGCATTGAACGCGTGCTGCTCGTCACGCCGGGCTATCACCTGATTTCGCTCGATGCAAAGACGGGCAAGCCCGATCCGCTGTTCGGCAAGAACGGTGTGGTCGACCTGATGGACGGCCTGGGCTACCCCATGGTGCCGCTCGCCGTCGATGACTCGGGGCCGCTCATCATCTCCGACGCCGCGCCGATGCGCAAAGCGAAGCCCGGTGAAACGTGGGACCCCGTAAAGAAGATCGGCGCCGACGGCACGGTGGGCCTCGATCCGGCCGCCGGACAGATCGCCGCCAGTTCACCGGCGATGGTGGTGGGGAACATGATCGTGTTGGGGAACTCGTCGATTCACGGCTACTACCCGATTCGCACGCACAACGTGACCGGCACCGTGCGCGGCTTCGATGTGCGCACCGGACGTCAGGCATGGAAGTTCAACCTCGTGCCACAGCCGGGTGAGTTCGGCGCCGAGACCTGGAAGAACGGCTCGAAGAACGGCAGCAAGGGCGTGGGCAAGAACGACGCGTGGGCGCCGTACGCCGCCGACGAGCAGCTTGGCCTCGTGTACATCCCGGTGGGGATGCCGCTGATGGACGAATACGGCGGACATCGCCCGGGCAACAACCTGTACGGCAACTCGCTGGTCGCCCTCGATGCGAAGACGGGGCTGCGGAAGTGGCACTTCCAGATGGTGCATCACGACATCTGGGACTACGACACGCCGATGGCGCCGAACCTCATGGACATCACGGTGGACGGCAAGCTGCGGAAGGTCGTGGCGCAGACCACCAAGCAGGGGTGGGTGTACACGTTCGATCGCGCCACCGGTGAACCCATCTGGCCGATGGTGGAAACGCCGGTGATGACGAGCGATGTGCCGGGAGAGATTTCGGCGCCCACGCAGCCCATTCCCAGCAAGCCGGCGGCGTACTCGCAGCAGGGGCTCGTGGAGGCCGATCTCATCGACTACACGCCAGCCATCAAGGACTCGGCGCTCAAGATGGCCAAGCGGTGCCGCATGGGACCGTACTTCATTCCGCCAGCTGCGGCCGACGGAAAGGGGAGCACGGGGCTCAAGTGCTCGTGGTATGCGCCCGGTGCCAGCGGTGGCGTGAACATCGACGGTGGCGCCACGGTGGACGTGGAAACCGGCATGCTGTACGTGGCGTCGATCACCGGTATGAGCACCGCGCAGTTGCAGAAGGATCCGTGCTCGGAGTTCGACTACAGCTCACCGCGTAACAGCTGCGGCCTGCTCGGCGCGCTGCCGGCGCCCGCGGGCTACGACGGCAACGTGCGCGAGCGCGGTGGCGACTTCGCGGCGCGCGCCGGTGGCTCGATCATCGGCGGCGTGTCGATCGTGAAGCCCAAGGAGTACGGCGGCATCACGGCGTACAACATGAAGAGCGGTGACAAGTCGTGGTGGGCACCGAACGCCGGCATGCTGAAGGTCACCAGCCGCGATCCGTTGTTTGCCGGTGTTACGTTGCCGCCGCAAGGTGGACGCGGACAGGCGCAGGCGATCACCACCAAGTCGCTGCTGATTTACGGCACTGGTCGCAGCGGTGGTGCGCCGGGTGAAGCACCCAAGCTGTTCGCGCTCGACAAGACCACCGGTAAGCAAGTGGGCGCCGTGGAGATTGCGTCGAAGACAACGGCGGTGCCGATGACGTTCCTGCACAAGGGTCGGCAGTACATCGTGTTCGCGAGTGGCGCAGAAAACGAAACGCAGCTCACGGCCCTGGCTCTGCCGGTAAAGAAGTAAGCGCGAGCCGTTCAGCTTTGTCGATGGCAACGCCCTCAGCCGAACTCGTGCTGAGGGCGTTGTCGTTGCGCCCCCGGTCAGGCCACCGATTCAGGCCACCGAAACGGCCAGCGCCCGTCGAAACATCACCACGCGCGTGAGGATGATCGTGAACCAGTACAGGTTCATGCCCACCACGACCAGCGGAAGAAACCAGAAGGGCGACCCGGCGACGAGGCAGACGATCAGGACGAAAGCATGGGTGCCGAAACAGAGCGCAGAATTCGCGACCATGAGATTCCGATGGTCGAACCACGCATCGTTGGTCGGATGCAGCGGATCTCTAGGGAGTCCCACCTGCTCCCGTTGCCACCCGTCAAATCGGGCAATCATGCGGTCCTGCCAGCCGAACCAGAGGTCGTACACGCGGGCCAGCACCGCCACGATGCCGCTGTCGGTTTCCTCCCGCTCGTCGAGGCGACTGGTCAGTGACGCACCCGACCGTCTTACGTAGTGCAGCTGGTGGTAGTTGAAATACGAGCACTGGAGAAACAGCGACAGCCACGCCGCCACGCCGAAGGACAGCGTCACCGGCAGTGACATGCCCGCCGCCACGCCGCGATAGGCAGCGGCGGCGATCCACGCCGTGAACACGACACCGTCGCCGATGGTGTCCATGAAACGACCGAGCCGGTGACCCGTACCGGTGAGCCGAGCGAGCGCGCCGTCACAAGCATCGAACAGATCCTTGGCGTGCACCAGGAGCGCGGCGAGCAAGAAGCCGGACATCGTTCGCGCGTGCACGATCGTGTAGGCGGCCGCGAGCCCTGAACCGATCGATGCCATCGTCACCACTTCATGTCGCACGCGCAGGCGGTACAGCGCGAGGATGACCCGGTCGTAATAAAAAATCCAGAGGACGCTGATGTTGAAGTAGCGTCGCTCTGGAGGGAGCTTATGAGGAGAGTCAGTCTCCGGAGAGACTGACTCTGGTGCCAGGAGCGTCAACGGGATCGTCTGCGAATAGGATCGTCTGGTCGGGGAGAAGTCGTGCCCGATCTATGATAATCTATCCAATCCGTGGTCTCAGGCGTACCGGCTACGACTACTACTTCTTCTCGTACCGCTTCAGTGCCTTCTGTCCCACTTCGGCGCCGTAAATGTTGCCGGCGGCGTCGACCGCCACGCCCTCAGCCGAACTCGTGCTAGGGGCTTTGTCGTCGGGGTCGGGAATGAACGCGGTCACCGTGCCGTCGCGCGCGCTGCCGATGCGCATGCCGCGCTTCCACGCCACGTGCGGCGGATTCACCGAGCCCGACTCCGAGTCGGCCACGTAGATCACATCGTTCTTGTCGATGTAGATGCCGCTGGGGCGGCTGAACTGATACCACGTGTCGAGCACCGTGAAGTTCTGGTCGACGATGATGATGCGATCGTTGCCGCGGTCGCATACGAAGAGGCGCCCCTTCGAGTCGAAGGCCAGTGCGTGCGGCTGATCGAGTTCGGTGGCGCCTTTGCCCCACGAGCCCCAGGTCTTCAGCAGTTTGCCGCCCTTGTCGAACTTGAACACGCGCGCGTTGGACGTGTTGCGTGACGAGTGTCCTTCGGCCACGAAGATGTCGCCGTTCGGGGCGGTGATGACGGCGTTGGGTTGCCAGAAGTACGACGTGTCGCGCAGTCCGCCGCCGGGCGTGCCGAGCGTCATGAGCAGGTCGCCCTTGGGGGAGAACTTGTAGATCTGGTGGCCCTTGCCCACGTTGGCCGGCGCGGTGGCGGCGGCGCCGAGGGTGCAGGCGCAGTCGACCACCCACACGTTGCCGTTGTTGTCCACGTGAATGCCGTGCGGCGACAGAATCATGCCGGCGCCAAAGCTGGTGACGAGGGTGCCCTTGTCGTCGAATTTGAGCACCGACGGCAGCGACGAGCCGGCGCAGTTGTTTACGCCGCACCGTTCCGCCACCCAGATGCTCTTGCCGACCTTGTCGATGGCCTCGGAGATCATCGCGCCGATCTCTTCGTCGGCAGCCGAAATGCTGGCGACCTGAGCGATCTGCTCCTTGGAATCGACTTCCTTGGAGAGTTCCTTGATCGACTGCACAGCGGCAATGACGGCGGCCTCGATACCCTTCTTGAGGGTCATCGG
>CAITQY010000255.1 GCA_903894655.1 uncultured Gemmatimonadota bacterium | reverse complement strand
TTTCCCGGTGGAGCAGGTGAATCCACTGATCTCGTTCCATGCGGCCATTGCCCGTCAGGATGCCCGCGACTGGCCAGCGGGTGGCTGGTTTCCGGAGCAGAAGATGTCACGCGAAGACGCGCTGCGCAGCATGACGATCTGGCCGGCGTACGCGGGATTTCAGGAAGCGTCGATGGGATCGATCACGGCAGGCAAGCTGGCCGACTTCGTGATCCTTGATACGGATATCATGCGGGTTCCGAGCGAGATGGTCATGAGGGCGAGGGTGCTGTCTACGTGGGTGGGTGGGAAGGCGGTATTTGAGGCGGCTAAGTAGATCGTGTGAGTTTGGGGTTGTGAGTTGAAGTGTGGAGTTGTGGGTTGCCTACGAACAGCGCGGACCGACCAACGCAGAACGCGACACTCTTACCCGTAACCCGAAACTCACGAGCGATCTGTCATGCGTACCGTTTCCCTCCTCCCCGCCGCGACCGAAATCATGGCGTTCCTCGGTGCCACGAATCATCTCGTGGGGGTGACGCACGAATGCGATTACCCTGACATCGTGATGTCGCGTGCGCGGGTCACCACGAGCAGCATTCCGCATTCGAGCGACCCGGCGGTGATCGACGCGGCGGTGCGCGAGCTGAATGGCGCGGGGCACGCGCTGTTTTCCATGAACGAATCACGCATCAAGGCGCTGCACCCGGACGTGCTGCTCACGCAGGCGCTCTGCGACGTGTGCGCGATCAGTGAGACGGATGTGCGCGCGCTCGCCGCCAAGCTGTCGCCGACACCGCGCATCGTGACACTGGGCGGCACCACGCTCGACGGCGTGTACGCCGACATTGAGGCGGTGGCCGAGGCGATGCAGGCCAACGACGAAGCCGAGGAATTAATCGCCGGGCTACGTGACCGCGTGAAGCACGTGCACGACATCCTGAAGGCCGCCAAGGCGCCGCGTCCGCGCGCCGCGCTCATCGAGTGGACCGACCCGGTGTACATCGCGGGGCACTGGGGCCCCGAGCAGATCAAGCGCGCCGGTGGCTTCGACGTGCTCGGCACCGCTGGCACGCACTCCACGACGGTTCCCATGGACCAGTTGGTGCTGGCCGACCCGCAGTTCGTGCTGTTCGCGCCGTGCGGATACTCGCTGAGCGCATCGGTGGCAGAAGCGAAGCGGTGCCTGACGCTGCCAGAATGGTCGTGGCTAGCGGGGCGTCAGGTCTGGGCGCTCGACGCGAATGGCCTCGTGAGCCGCCCCGGCCCACGCCTTGTAGACGGGATCGAGGCGATGGCGCGCATCTTCAACCCGTTGCTGTTCACGGCGATTGATGGGCGGCACGCGGAGAGGGTGCGCTGACTGCAAACTGCCAACGGCTTAGGAAGCAGGGAGGAGGGTGTCAGGGTGGAGGACGCAGGACAGCGGCGTCGTGCTCCTGCCTCCTCCTTCCTGAGACCCTCCTCCCTGCCCCCTAGGCAGTTGGCAGTCCAGAGTTGGCAGTTCAGAGTTGGCAGTTCAGAGTTCGCAGTCCACAGACGACGGTCTCACCCCACCCACAGCTTCACCGCCATCACCAGCATCAGCCCCGCGAACATTTTGCGTAGCACGGTGGCGTCTACGTGCGTGGCGATCTGGGCGCCAAAGTACGCGCCCGCGGCCATCCCCACCGCGATAAACAGCGCGTCCTTGGGCTGCAGGTGGCCGGCTTTGTAATAGGCGGCAGCGCCGACAGCGGCGCCGAGTGGTAGTACGAGGGCGGCGAGCGATGTGCCGGCCGCTTGCTGCGGCGGCATCTTGGCGAGGTAGATCAGCGCGGGCACAATCACGATGCCGCCGCCGATCCCGAAGATGCCGGAGAGGATGCCGGCACCGACGCCGATGGCGATCAAGAGGAGGATCATACCCAAAGAATAGCACCTATATTTGGACCATGCTCTCTGAATCCTCCGTAGCCTTTCTGAAGCGCCTGCTCGACACACCCGGTCCGTCGGGCTTCGAAGGCGCACCGGCGCGCGTCTGGCGCGCCGAAGCCGCCACGTTCTCGTCCGTGAAGGCCGACGTCGTTGGCAACAGCCTCGCCACGGTCGAAGGCAGCGGTGGCCCCACGATTCTACTGGCCGGTCATATCGACGAAATCGGCGTGATCGTCACCTACATCGACGACAACGGCTTCATTTACTTCGAACCGATCGGTGGATGGGACCCGCAGGTGCTTGTAGGCCAGCGCATGCGCTTTCTGGGCCGCAACGGCGATGTGTTCGGCGTGATCGGCAAGAAGCCGATTCACCTGATGAAGCCGGACGAGCGCGAAAAGGCGTCGAAGATCACCGACCTGTGGATCGACATCGGCGTGAAGAACAAAGCCGAAGCGATGGAGCATCTGGAAATCGGTGACGCCGGCGTGATCGACGCGCGCGTGATGGACATGCCGAACAATCGCATCGTGTCACGCGCCATCGACGACCGCATCGGCGCGTTCGTGGTGCTCGAAGCACTGCGACGCTACGCCGAGAAGCCAGGCGCCGCCCGCGTGATCGCGGCGGCCACGGCGCAGGAAGAAATCGGCTACGCCGGCGGCGGTGCACGCGTGGCCGCGCAGCAGCTCGACGCCTCCATGGCGATCGCGGTGGACGTCACGTTCGCCACCGATCACCCGGGCGTGGAGAAGAAGGAGCTCGGTGAACACAACGTGGGCGGTGGACCGGTGCTCACGCGCGGCTCGATCGTACACCCCGTGGTATTCCGCCTGCTGGCCGACACGGCCAAGAAGCTCGAGATCCCGTACTCGGTGCACGCTGCCGGCCGGTTCACGAGCACGGACGCCGACGGGATTCACCTCACGCGCGACGGCGTGGCCACCGCGCTCCTGTCGATCCCCAACCGCTACATGCATTCGCCCAACGAACTCGTGTCGCTCGACGACCTGGATCGTGCGGCGGAGTTGATCGCGGAAGCGTGCCGGTGTGTTACGGCTGACACGGATTTTACGGCGAGGTAGGTACTGGCGGTCGGAACTGCCAACTGCCGAGGAAGCAGGAAGGAGGGCGTCAGGGTGGAGGAAGCAGGGACACCGCGCAGCTGTTCCGTCCTGCGTCCTCCACCCTGATACACTCCTCCCTGCTTCCTAAGCCGTTGGCAGTTTGGTAAGCGAGGCGACTGTCGTTCGCGTTGGGGGCGGTAATCGCACCACAGCGAACAGCGCTCGCGACGTCCCCCGCACCGAGGGTCGGCCGAGAGTCCCCGGCAGCCGACTCGTTTCCTCGACGGGCGGAGCGCAGCGACAACCGAGAGGAAATGCTCGGCGGCCGGGGATCTCCTCGGCCGACCCGAAGCCCGCGCCGACCCAAGCGCAGTTCAGCCGTTCACGAAATAGTGGCCCGCAACCGAACGACAGCCGCCGCCACTTCGGGGTCTGCGTCACCGACGAGCGACTCGATCGCGCCCATCGCGGCGTACCCGCGCGCGCGAACGAGGGCCTCGAGGGCCGCGATGCGAATCCACGCGTCGCGATTGGTCTGGCGTTCGCCGGGCTCGGCCGCCACGGCCGGCTGAGCGATGCGCAGCAGGCGCTGAATCGCATCGGCGCTGCCGAGCTTGCCGAGTGAGGCGAGCATTTGCAACGCCACGTCGTCGTCGCTCTCGTTGTCGAGCGCAGCGGCCAAGCGGGCAGCAGGTGGGCGTACACCACCGCCACCATGGCCGGGCATTCCGTACGCGGCGGCGGCGATGCGGCGGACTTCCGGATGCGCGTCTTCGATCACGCCGTGCAGACCATGCACGGCCTTGACGGTGCCGAGTCGCATGAGAGCACGCGCGGCGGCGATGCGAATGCGATCGTCGTCGTGGGCGAGCAGCGGCAGCATGACCACGTCGGCCTGTTCGACGCCCATCTCACTGAGGAGCGCCACGGCGTTACGCACCACGAACCAGCGACTGTCGCGCACGAGGTCGAACAGCAGCGTGGCGTTGAGATCGAGCGCCACGATGCTGTCGAAATAGGCGCGACGCGCCTGACTGTCCTGCGAATTCATGAGCTCCTGCGCCAGCACCTCGACGGCCGCATCGCCGGCGCGGGCCATAAGTTCGAGCACGATCGTGCGTTCGGGCGTGTGCGGCACGCGCGTGGCGAGCAACGTGAGCGACGTGCGATGCAGCAGCCGTCGTATGATGCGCTCGCCGCCGAGTCGTCCCCCGCCGCCACCGACGGCGTGCACATGTTGCATCGTGGCGCGCGCAATCGATTCGATGGTGAGCGCGTCACCGCGGAACTCCGCGCCGTCGATGAGCTCAATGAGCAGATCGCCGACGGCCAGTGCCGCGTCATCGGTGCGGGCGGCAGCGAGACGCGAGAGGGCGTTGGCCACCGCGCTACCGGCGGCGGTGCTGGTACCCGTCCCGCTGTCGTCGATAACTGCCGAGCTGGAAGACGCGAGCGGCGGCAACAGAGCGACGCCGGGCTGCAGCGGGGTCACCAGTACGCTCCACGACCGCAGCAGCTCACGCGGGTGGTCGTCGCGGCTGATCGCGCGCGCGATCGTGGTGGGTGTGTCCCCCGATAGCAGGCCCGAGTGTTCACCAATTCCAAACGACGGCGCGAACAGCGAGGCGAGGGCGAGCAGCTCACCGGGAGCGGCACCCTGACGAACCGTGATGGAACCGATCCCGAGGGTGAGGGCGCGTCGCAGCATCCCGCCAAGCAGCGGATCGTCGATCGCGAGGTGCCCGTCGATCGGGACGCCCTCGAGCACGAGCTGTCCGTCGATGATCCGGCACAGCAGCGCCCCGTCGCGCGACTGTGCGGTGAGCTGACGCAGCGCATCGCGCACCAGCGGCTGCCTCACCAGCGCGGCATCTAGTTCGCTGGCCGTGTCGGGCGGGCGGAGCGCCTGGACGGTGACCACCCGATCGATGAGCAGGGCGAGGGCCCGGAGCATGGCGCGGGACGAACGGCCATCGGGCACCGCCCCGTGCAGGCCGCTGTCGGTCGTGTGCGCGTTCGGTGTGGTGCGTCGGTAGCCAAGGGGACACATGCGCGGGAAGTTATGAAGTCGGGATCTCGATGGCGATAGCGCGCGCCCCTTAACTTCCGCTGATGGAACACCGCGACCTTTCCTCCCCGCCACCAACGCATGCGCCAACGCATGCACCAACGCATGCACCAACGACCGACGGCGTGACGCAAACGACCGACGTGCCGCTGTACTGGCGGGCCGATGGTCCACCGGGCGCACCACCGTTGTTGCTGCTGCACGGCGGCCCCGGCGCGCACCATGACTACTTGTATCCGCAGCTACTCGCGCTGTCCGACACGTATCGCGTGATCACCTACGATCAGCGTGGCGGTGGCAAATCCAAGACGGACGATCCGGCGCCGGTGACGTGGCAGACGCAGGTCAGCGATCTGACCCAGATCGTCACGGAGTTCGGGCTGACGCCCCCCACGATCGTGGGCTATTCGTGGGGGGCGCTGCTGGCCATGCTGTACGCGATGGACTGTGCGAACGGCGGCGACGCGCGTCTCGCGCCGGCACGTCTCGTGCTGATCTCGCCGGCGCCGATCACCCGTGCCTGGCGGGACGAGTTCGAAGCGACACTCTCCGCGCGCGGACGAAGTGCCGCGATTCTGGCCATGCGCGAGGAACTCGCCGCCTCCGGTCTGCGCGAACGTGATCCGGTGGCGTATCGCCAGCGTGGGTTCGAGCTGAGCGTGGCCGGCTATTTCGCCGATCCGACACGCGCGCGCGCGCTCACACCGTTCCGCGTCACGGGTCGCGTGCAACAGTCAGTGTGGGAGAGTTTAGGAGCATTCGATCTCAGGGACGAGCTACGTGCCGTCCACTGTCCGACGCTCGTCATCCATGGTCGACAGGATCCCATCCCGCTCGAGTCGGCTGCCGCCGCCGCGCAGTCGTTGCGCGCTGAGTTCCTCGTGTTAGACGACTGCGGGCACGTGCCGTACGTCGAACAGCCAGAACCCTTGTTTGCTGCGATACGTCGATTCCTGGCGGAGAGCCCACAGCTGTTTGGGAGAGAAGGGTGAAACGGCCAACGGCTTAGGAGGCAGGAAGGAGGGTGTCAGGGCGGAGAACGCAGGACGGCGGCGGCGTGTCCCTGCTTCCTCCTTCCTGACACCCTCCACCCTGCTCCCTAAGCGGTTGGCAGTTCCCCCCCAGCAAACCACGCTAGATTTGAAGGATGGATTGCCGTTCCGCCGCCTTCGCCCTGACGCAAATCGCGACCCTCCTCGAGCTGCACGATGAGGACCGGTTTTCGGTACGCGCGATGCAGACGGCGGCGCGCGTGGTGGCCTCACATGGCGAGACGGATCTTGCCCAGGCGATGGCGCGTGACCTCGCGGCCGAGGACGTGATCGCCCCGGCGGCGATCGAGGTGCTGCGTGATCTCGCGATCAGCAACGGCTCGGCCCTTCTGGAGCGACTGCAGGAAGAGACGCCCGAGGGGCTGCTGGAAATGCTGCGCGTGCCCGGACTGGGTCCGTCGCGCATCCGCTCCATTCACGACGGACTGCACATCGACTCATTGCTCGAGCTCGAGCTGGCGGCGCGCGATGGACGGCTGGCCGAGCTGCCGAAGTTCGGCGCGAAGACGGCGGAGAAGATCCTCAAGGGGATCGCTGATTTGCGGGCCACCGGGGCGTA